>JAQTOL010000058.1 GCA_028748945.1 Paludibacter sp. | reverse complement strand
TTTTTACTTTAATTGCACAAGAAACTACAGAAGGAAAATTTGCAGCTACCGATGCTTCTCTTGAACATTACCAATATCCTGACTGGTTTCGTGATGCAAAATTTGGCATCTGGGCTCATTGGGGACCACAAGCTGTACCGCGTCAAGGTGATTGGTATGCCCGAAATATGTATATTCAGGAAGGTAGCAAATGGGAAACTCAGGACTATGAAGATCATCTGAAAAGATACGGTCACCCTTCGGTAAGCGGTTATAAGGACATTATTCCTTTGTGGAAAGCAGAACGTTGGAATCCTGAGCAATTGATGAAGCTCTATAAAAAAGTAGGTGCAAAATATTTTGTATCCATGGGAACGCATCACGACAATTTCTTTTTGTGGAATTCGAAACTTCACAGTTGGAATTCGGTAAATATGGGGCCACATAAAGATGTTGTTGGTTTATGGCAAAAAGCGGCAAAAAAAGAAGGGCTTCGTTTTGGAGTTTCTGAGCATTTGGCAGCCAGCTATACCTGGTTTCAAAAGGCTCACAGTGCCGACAAAACAGGTGACAAAGCTGGTGTTCCCTATGATGGGAATGATCCGAAATACGCAGAATTATACCATGGCAAAGCTGCTGCCGATGATACCGGTTGGATGACAAAAAATCCGGTTTGGCAAAAGGAATGGTTCGCGAGAATTAGCGAATTGGTAGATATGTACAAACCGGATTTTCTATATTCTGATTGTGCATTACCCTTTGGCAACGAAGTGGGCAGAAGTTTAATTGCACACTTCTACAACGAAGATATACAGAAGAATAATGGAAACCTGGAAGCTGTTTATACCTGCAAAGAACCTTCAAAGGGAAGATTTGTGCAGGATGTGGAACGTGGTGTGTTGGATTCCATAAGTGAATTTCCCTGGCAAACTGACACTTCTATAGGAGATTGGTTTTACCGTACCGGTCAGAAATACAAAACTTCAGAAGAAATCATCCAAATGTTGGTGGATATAGTCAGTAAAAATGGAAATCTTCTTTTAAATGTTGTTCAAACTCCCGAAGGTGATTTGGAACCGGACGTTGTGAAAATTCTGGAAGAAATTGCCGGCTGGACCAAAATTAACGGTGAAGCCATTTACAGTTCGCGTCCATGGAAGATATATGGTGAAGGACCGTCCACTACCGGTCTACAGGAAAAAGGTCAGTTTGGTGGTTTGAAAGATACACGTGCTTATCAACCAACTGATATACGGTTCACAACAAAAGAAGGTGTTTTATATGTCTTTTGCATGAATACACCGCTTGAAAATATCGAAATTAAATCATTGGGCAAACTTTCGAAATATTCAAACAAGGCCATTGCATCAGTTTCGTTGCTTGGAAGTAAGGAGAAAATACAGTGGAATCAAGGTGATAATTCATTGCTGATCAACAAACCAAGTACGATGCCAGACTTCAACGTTGTTACTTTTGCAGTTAAGTTTAAGAAATAAAAGTCAGGCGCAATCCAAAAAAATATAATTTCGTGTTTTTCTGTTGAAGAACATATAAATACAATAAGTTTATCTAACCATTAATATTTATTTTTGCAGCACAGTTCAGCACAGTCAATTAATTAATATACTGAAAGTATCTATTACAGTGCTCATACAATTCTATAAATCTAATTACACATCAAAAAACTATGCCACATCCAAAACTAATTACCAAAGAATACAAACTACCGTTTATATTTATCACATCATTATTTTTCCTATGGGGTCTGGCTCACGGAATGCTGGACACTTTAGATAAACATTTCCAGCAAATTTTGCATTTACATAAATGGCAGTCAAGTCTTATTCAATTTGCTTTGTACGGAGCCTATTTTAGCATGGCAATTCCGGCAGGAATCTTTATGAAGCGATTTGGCTACAAAAAAGGAATTGTGCTGGGGTTGTTTTTGTTTGCTTCAGGCGCTTTACTGATTGCTGCCACAGCGGGGTTTGAGTCGTTTTGGATTTTCCTTACTTGTTTATTCCTTTTAGGCTGCGGTTTAGCTACGCTTGAAACGGCAGCAAATCCATATACCACCAAATTAGGCCCAAAAGAATCGGCTGAAAGAAGAATCAATCTTTCTCAATCTTTCAATGGATTAGCCTGGGTATTGGGGCCACTTATTGCATTGTACATTTACAACAGCACCAGCGAAATAGTAGGAGAAAAATTTTACTCTACCATTCTACCTATGTTGGTTATTGGTTTGCTCGTGCTCGCCGTAGCATTTGTGTTTATGCGGTTGAAACTACCCGAAATTAGTGAAGAAGATGAAGTACACGCTCATGGTTTTATTGAAACAGGAACAGAAGAAAAACCGACATTTCATATTCCACTAAGGAAACAATCCCATTTTATTTTTGGAGTTATTGCTCAATTTTCGTATGTAGCTGCTCAAACTGGTATTTTTAGTTATCTTATTAATTTTGTGACCGATGAAGGACAATATCCCCGGTTTGATGTAAAGTTGGCTCCTTACTTTTTAAGCATCGGTTTTGCCTTATTTATGATTGGTAGGATGAGCGGAAGTTATTTAATGTCGTTGTTTAAGCCAACCAAATTATTGGCAATTTGCGCTATTTCTGCCGCACTATTATTGCCAGTAGTAAGTATGAAGTTAGGATGGTTCTCTTTAATTTCGCTATATGCTGTATTCTTTGTAATGTCAATTATGTTCCCAACTATATTTGCTTTGGCAATAAAAGATTTGGGTCCACAAACCAAAAAGGCATCGTCTTTATTGGTAATGGCAATTGTAGGCGGAGCTGTATTTCCGCCATTGATGGGTTTGATTGCTGATAATTTCGGAATGTCAATTGGATTTTTGGCACCCATTCCGTTCTTTGCATTTATCGCATTTTATGCGCTCAGAGGTCATATAGTCAGATAATTTCTAAAAATAATTGTCGATGACGGATATTAAATTCACTCATTCAACCTCAAAAATCAAATCTCTTGCTGATGGCATTAGTTTGTCCATCATGCAGGGCGTTTTGCGAATGGGCGATAATTTGCTGTCAATAAACGAAGCCAGTGCTCACTATAAAGTTTCACGCGACACCGTTTTTAAAGCTTACAATGAACTGAAGCGTCTGGGAGTTATAGATTCCAACCCGACAAAAGGTTATTTTGTAACTGGTAATGTGAATCACGTTTTGCTGCTGCTCGATACTTATTCATCGTTCAAACAAAATTTGTATCATCGCTTTGTGGCCAATTTACCTGAAAACTACAAAGTAGATTTGATTTTTCATCAATACAATGAAAGTTTGTTTGAAACAATAATCAGGGATAATATCGGGAAATACAGCATGTATGTGGTCATGAATTTTTCAAATATTCGGTTTTCAGATGCATTGAAAAATATCCCTTCAGCTAGGTTATTATTACTTGATTTTGGAAATTTTGAAAAATCGGAGTATTCCTATATTTGTCAGGATTTTGACCAATCATTCTATAATTGCCTGAAAGAAGCGAACCAATTATTGAAGAAATATCGCAAACTGACTTTTGTCTTTCCGGAGGAAGTTTGCCATCCCGTCAGTGCCATCGATTATTTTTCAAAATTCTGTTTTGATGAAAGATTTGAGTACGAAATCGTTCGAAAAGAGTCTGAATGGAAAGGAGTTGAGACCGGAACAGTCTATCTTTGTATTTTGCCCGAAGATTTGGTGAAAATAATAAAAGATGCCGATGCTGCAGGGTTGAACATTTGCAGTGATATCGGATTAATTTCATACAACAACGAAGCGGTTTTGGAAGTAATTAAAAACGGAATTTCGGCTATTAGTGTCGATTTTGGTTTAATGGGCGAAAAAGCGGCGAACTTTGTTACAAACAAAAAAGCTATTCAGGAATATTTAACAACAAAATTGATTATCAGAAATTCCGTTTAGCTTTTAAATTAAAACAGGACACAACAAAGATTTTTTTTGAGCACAAAACAGCATAGTTCAGCATAGTAAATAAAAACCAAACAGACAAATACATAAATAACAAACAGTATGAAAACAGGAAGATTACAAGGCGAAAATCCCAAAATCGGAATTCGCCCAACCATTGATGCCCGTCAGGGTGGTGTACGTGAATCGCTTGAAGTACAAACCATGAATCTGGCTCAAAGTGTAGCCGATTTAATCAGTTCGACATTAAAATACAGCGATGGAACTCCGGTTCAGTGCGTCATGGCCGATACCACCATAGGTCGCGCAGATGAAGCGGCAGCTTGTGCCGAAAAATTCAAATTATCGGGTGTTGGTGCAACAATAACAGTTACCCCGGCTTGGTGTTACGGAAGTGAAACCATTGACATGGATCCACATATGCCCAAAGCTATTTGGGGTTTCAATGGAACTGAACGTCCGGGAGCTGTTTATCTGGCAGCCGCATTGGCCGGTCATAACCAAAAAGGCTTGCCGGCCTTTGGAATTTATGGTCGTGATGTACAGGATGGCGGTGACAAAGTTATTCCGGAAGATGTAAAAGAAAAAATTCTTCGTTTTGCCAAAGGTGGAATTGCAGTGGCTACCTTACGAGGTAAATCATATTTGTCTATTGGTTCGGTTTCAATGGGGATTGCAGGTTCTATCGTTAATACCGATTTCTTTCAGGAATATTTAGGGATGCGAAATGAATCGGTAGATATGAGCGAAATCAGCCGTCGTGTGCAGTTAGGAATTTTTGATCCCGAAGAATTCAAAAAAGCAATGGACTGGACTACAAAAAACTGCAAACCAAATGAAGGGTTCAACTTTAATGATGAAGATAAAAAGAAATCGCGTGAAGTATTGGATACCGAATGGGAATTTGTGGTAAAAATGACCATGATCATACGTGACTTAATGATCGGAAATCCGAAACTTGCTGCATTAGGATTTGGAGAAGAAGCATTGGGCCATAACGCCATTGCTTCCGGATTCCAGGGTCAACGTCAATGGACCGATTTTATGCCGAATGGTGACTTTGCTGAAGCTATTTTGAACACTTCATTTGACTGGAACGGAATTCGCGAAGCATTTGTGGTTGCAACGGAAAACGATTCGTTGAATGGTGTAGCCATGTTATTTGGAAAATTATTAACCAATACTGCTCAGGTTTTTGCGGATGTTCGTACATACTGGAGCCCTGAGGCCGTAAAACGTGTAACGGGCTACAAGCTCGAAGGACAAGCTGCGAACGGTTTAATTCACCTTATAAATTCAGGTTCTGCGGCTCTGGACGGTAGCGGTCAACAAACGATAGATGGGCATCCGGCAATGAAACCTTTCTGGGAAATAAGCGATGATGAAGTTCAGAAAACACTCGGCTTAATAACCTGGTATCCGGCGAACTGTGGTTATTTCCGCGGTGGCGGTTTTTCTTCGCACTTTGTTTCAAAAGGTGGAATGCCGGTAACTATGGCGCGTGTGAATCTGATAAAAGGTCTTGGCCCGGTTTTGCAACTTGCCGAAGGGTGGACAGTTGAAATTCCGGCAGAAGTGCATAAGGTGTTGGACGAACGCACCGACAGAACGTGGCCGACAACCTGGTTTGCACCGCGGTTGACGGGCGAAGGAAATTTTGCCGATGTGTATTCCGTTATGAATAATTGGGGCGCCAACCACGGAGCTTTTAGCTACGGACATATTGGAGCCGATTTGATTACGCTGGCTTCGATGTTGCGTATTCCTGTTTGTATGCACAATGTTTCGGAAGATAAAATCTTCCGTCCGAGTGCATGGGCAGCCTTCGGAATGGACAAAGAAGGTTCGGATTACCGTGCCTGCCAAACGTACGGAGCGTTGTATAAATGATTTCGCCAAAAAAGAGATTCATTTTTATCATCAAAAAACAGTCTTTAGAATCGGGAATAATGTTTTAATCTGAAATATATTAATAAGCCAGAACAGATATTGCACTAAACTTATTGTTGAGTAAAAAACCGGATTAAATGGTTTTGACCTCATTAATGAACTTCAATAAAATCAAAAATTGAACGATAATCTATTTTATTGAACAATTGTGGAGTATTGAGTGCTGTAGAATTATATACTTTTGTATGTAATTTTACAGTACTCAATACTTCTCTGTAAAAGAGATGCTTAACTAAGTGGATAATCATTTTCCATTTTGGAATATCCTACTTAATTTTTAAGTGTTATATTTACCTTAATTATCAAAAAATAAAGTTTTAAGGTCAAAACGGACAACATATAATGATAAAAATATAAATATCTTTGTGCAAACTTGAAATAACATGAAAAATAAATCATTCTTAGCTTTCGATATTGGAGCCACCAGCGGTCGATCGATTTTAGGAACACTGGATAATGGCAGGCTTCAAATGAAAGAACTGACTCGTTTCCCTAATCAAATGCTGCAAATTGGGAAACATTTCCATTGGAATATTTATTCTCTCTATGAGCACTTTAAATTAGCTTTAGCCGCAGCAAAAAATGAAGGTGTGGAAATTTCATCAATCGGGATTGATACCTGGGGGGTTGATTTTGCATTAATTGCCAAAGATGGAACTTTGCTAGGAGCTCCGTACGCATATCGCGATCCACATACTGAAGGTGCTCCGGAAAAATTTTTCAAGTTAGTTCCCCGGGAAAAAGTATATGATCTTACCGGAATACAGGTTATGAATTTCAATAGTTTATATCAGTTATTTGCTTTAAAACAAGCAGGTAATTCGCTGCTTGAAGCTACTTCCGAAATTTTGTTTATGCCTGATGCTTTATCTTATTTACTCACCGGCAATAAAGTTGTAGAATATACAATAGCTTCAACTTCACAAATTTTGAATCCCAGGACAAAAAAATTCGAGTCACAATTGCTCCTGAAAGCAGGAGTTTCTCCATCCATCTTAGGTGATATCGTAATGCCCGGTCATGTTATTGGCACCTTAACTGATGCACTTGCTGAAGAAAGCGAATTAGGAAAAATCCCGGTAATAGCTGTTGCCGGTCATGACACCGCTTCAGCTGTAGCCGCCGTGCCGGCAGAAAATGAGCGGTTTGCCTATCTGAGTTCAGGTACCTGGTCGTTGATGGGAATTGAAGTTAAAGATGCCATCATAAACGAAGAAACTTACACACTGAATTTTACAAACGAAGGTGGAATCGAAGGAACTACCCGTTTTCTGAAAAATATTACCGGTATGTGGTTGTTGGAGCAATGTTTGAAGGAATGGAAAAAAGAAGGAATTACCTATGCATACGAAAAATTGGTTCATATGGCCGAATCGGCACCAGCGTTTGCGTCATTAATCGATCCCGATCATGCTTCTTTTGCCAATCCGGTTTGTATGACTAATGCAATAACTGACTATTGCATATCAACCGGTCAGAAATCGCCCGAAAGCCATGCAGAATTTGTTCGTTGTATTTTTGAAAGCCTTTCGCTAAAATATAAATACTTTCTGGGAAAACTGATTAAACTGGCTCCCTTTCCAATTGAAAAATTACATGTTATCGGTGGTGGCTCCAAGAATCCGCTTCTGAATCAATGGACTGCCAATGCTATTGGAATTCCGGTTATTGCAGGACCATCCGAAGCAACAGCCATAGGAAACATCATGATTCAGGCAAAAGCCGCCAATTGTGTTGAATCACTTCAGGAAATGCGCCAAATAATTCGTGAATCAATTCCCCTGGATGATTTTTTCCCTAAAAATAAAAGCGAATGGGAAAAAGCATATATAAAATTTTTAAAAATAGTAAATAACGAATACAGCTTAGAAAGAATAGATGAACAAACAAAATTAGTTCATCAATAACATAAAAAGATAATTAACTAAATCATGAAAGACAATCAAATTAATCAGGCATTTGAATATGCAAAAGCAAGATATGCTGACTTAGGAATCGATGTAGAAAAGGCAATAAACCAATTGGATAAAATTTCCATATCGCTGCATTGCTGGCAAGCAGACGATGTGAAAGGTTTTGAAACCATTGATGGTGACCTGACAGGTGGAATACAAGCAACAGGAAATTATCCCGGAAGTTCCAGCACGATAGAAGAGTTACGGGCTGATATTGAAAAAGTACTGACATTACTCCCGGGAAAACACCGCCTGAATTTACATGCCATTTATGGTGATTTTGACGGTAAATTTGTAGACCGTGACCAAATTGAACCTAAGCATTTCCAGAGTTGGATTGATTGGGCAAACAAAGTTGGTGTTAAACTGGATTTCAACTCGACTTTCTTTTCACATCCTAAATCTGAATCTGGTTTCACGTTAAGCAATCCGGATAAAGGTATTCAATCATTTTGGATGGAACACTTACGTCGATGCAGAAAAATTGCTGCCGAGATTGGCCGTCAACAAGGATCTCCATGTATTCACAATATCTGGGTTCCTGATGGAAGTAAAGATCGTACGGTTAATCGTATGGCTTATCGTACAAATTTGAAATATGCATTGGATACCGTTTTAGCCGAAAAAATTGATTCAAAATATTTGGTGGATTGTATCGAATCAAAATTATTTGGTCTTGGACTCGAAAGTTATACCGTAGGTTCTCACGAGTTTTATCTGGGTTACGGAGCGAAAAACAACATGGTTGTTACTCTTGATGCCGGTCATTTCCATCCTACCGAAGTTATTTCGGACAAAATTTCATCTCTTTTACTTTTTGTTCCTGAAATCATGTTGCATGTAAGCCGTCCTGTACGTTGGGATAGCGATCACGTGGTGATTTTGGATGATGAATTACAACATTTAACCCAGGAAATTGTACGCGCTAACGCCCTGGATCGCGTTCATATAGGATTGGACTATTTTGATGCCTCCATCAACCGTATAGGAGCCTATGTTGTCGGCGTTCGTGCAACACAAAAAGCATTGTTGCAAGCATTATTGGAACCAATTGCTAAATTAAGAGAGTATGAAGCCAATGGACAAAATTTTGAACGTATGGCCTTGTTAGAAGAAGCCAAATCGTTACCATGGGCTGCGGTGTATGATTATTATTGTGCTAAAAACGGGGTTACCGCCGGGGTGGATTATATCTCTGATATTCAACAATACGAAAAAGAAGTTACGATTAAAAGATAAAACTAAAAAAACAGTTGACTCATAAATATATCAATTGTAATGCATTACCTTAAATAATAATTCAAATCACTTTTTTACAATTGTAAATCATTCAATTGTAATTTGTAAATCTAAAACACATGAATGTACTCTTAGGAATTTTGTTTCACTCCATCGGTGGATTTGCCTCCGGTAGTTTTTATATGCCTTTCAATAAGGTCAAAGGTTGGGCTTGGGAAAGTTTTTGGATAGTTGGGGGACTTTTTTCGTGGCTAATAGTGCCACCACTTGCTGCGTGGCTTACCATTCCTCATTTTACCGAAATTATTGCCGGCGCCTCTACACAAATTCTATATATTGTTTTTATACTCGGATTACTTTGGGGAATAGGTGGATTAACTTACGGTCTCGGTGTTCGATATTTGGGCATGTCGTTGGGTAACTCAGTGACACTTGGCTTTTGTGCTGCTTTTGGGTCTACAGTTCCGGCAATTTATTATTCTTTCTTTCCAAGTTTAGGTAAAGTTTCTTTTACTGATATGCTTGCCAATCCGGGTGGACAATTGGTTTTATTGGGAGTATTGGTTTGTATTATTGGTATCGCCATTTCAGGCAAAGCCGGAATAATGAAGGAAAAAGAACTTACGAAAGAACAACAGAAAGCCAGTGTGGCAGAGTTCAGTATGGTGAAAGGTTTAATTATTGCTGTTATATCAGGTATATTAAGTGCTTTCTTTAACTTCGGTCTTGAAGCAGGAAAGCCAATAGCTGAAGTTGCTATGAATGCACCTGATATGTTGTTTGAAGGATCTAGTCGTTTGTTTCAAAATAATGTAACTTATGTAGTTTTGCTCTGGGGTGGACTTACAACCAACTTTATCTGGACAACAATTTTAAGTTTGAAAAACAAATCCTATCGTAATTTTACCGATAAAAAAACACCAATTTCCAAAAATATTATCTTCTCTGCAATGGCAGGAACAATTTGGTTTTTGCAATTTTTCTTCTATGGTATGGGCGAAAGCAAACTTGGGAATGGTGCAAGTTCATGGATATTACACATGTCAACAATTATTTTAACGGCTAACATGTGGGGAATTTACCGCAAAGAATGGACTGGTGTAACTCCAAAAACAAAATGGACGATTACAACAGGAATTGCAGTAATTATTTTTTCCGTATTTTTGGTGGGTATCGGTAATTCAATGTAAACAGATAAAAGATCCCGACATGAACTCTTCGTTTAATACTTTGTTGAACATATAGTATCTGACAAAAAGAGTTTGAAGTTAGCATTATATACCATTGGATAATTTATCAGGGCAATAACCACCCTGAAATTGATTTTACCTGTATAAAATGATGTTTGAAAATTAAATTGAAAATGAACAAGCAGAAGAACTCAAAAAGCGATTTCTTCTGCTTGTTTCCATAAAAATAAAATATAATAGATCATGGCTGTAGTTGTTATTCTGCCCAAACAAGGGCAATCGGTTGAAAGTTGTATCATTACTGAAATCAAAAAGAAAAAAGGTGATGCTGTAAAAAAAGGAGATATATTGTTTACCTACGAAACTGATAAAGCAACATTCGAAGAAGAATCTCCTGTTGATGGTATTGTGCTTGAATGTTTTTACAAGGATGGTGATGAAGTGCCAGTATTGTTAAACATGATGGTAATTGGTCAACAAGGAGAAGATTATGCTGCAATGCTGCAAGGTGGAGTACAGGTTAAAGAGATTCAAGAACCTGGAACCAAGATTCAAGACGTTGAAACCGTATTAAATCAGCAAGTTGAACGCGAAACACAAAACGCGGAACGCGAAACATCAAAGCTTTCAAACTCTTCAACCGTTTTTGTTTCTCCCCGCGCCAAAAGTCTTGCAGTAAAAAAAGCAATAGATGTGACTCAAATAACCGGTTCGGGACCTAAAGGCCGTGTGATCGAAAAAGATATTCAGGCAGCGTTGGAAAGCCGTCCGAAAATGACTCCGCTTGCAAAGCAAATTGCAACACAAGATAACATACAACCTCAGGGTACAGGCTCGGGATTAGCCGGCACGGCGAAATCAACTGACTTACTTACTCCTGTAAATGCAGTCTACGGAGTGGATTATGAAGATAAAAAGTTGACGAATATGCGGAAACTTATTGCGAAAGCAATGCATTCTTCACTTCAAAACTCGGCACAACTTACCCATCATTTGGGAGCCGATGCCCGCCGCATGCTGGAATTGCGCAAGAAAATTAAAAATGCCATGGAAGCCGGCACGCTGACAACCAATATCACATTAAACGATATGGTTTGTTTTGCTGTAGTAAAAGCGTTGAAAAAATATCCGAATGCCAATTCACATTTTCTGGGTGAATCCATGCGCTTGTTCAACAAAGTCCATCTGGGACTGGCTGTTGATACCGAACGCGGATTGATGGTTCCTGCCGTCCGCAATGCTGACGATTTATCAATCTTAGGTTTGGCAAATCAATTGAAAGAAGTTGCCAACAGCTGTAAAAAAGGTGCAATAGATCCAGAATTACTTGCTGCCGAAGCAGCAACATTCACTGTTTCGAACCTGGGA
>JAQTOL010000057.1:5519-11628 GCA_028748945.1 Paludibacter sp. | reverse complement strand
GTGTCTGAATGGCAATATAATTGGAATATTCGGCTACAGCATCATTTATCTCATCGCGACTTTCAATTTCCACAGATATTTTATCGATAATTTCATACCCATTCGACTTGCGTATATTCTGAATACGATTAACCAGCTCCCGTGCAATTCCCTCGCGTAACAAATCATCGTTAACGGTTATATCGAGAGCTACCGTAAGCTTTCCTTCGTTAGCAACCAACCAACCCGGCATGTCTTCGGTGATAATCTCCACATCTTCGGCAAGTAACTGAACTTCGCCGGTAGGTAAATTCAGCAAATATGAGCCGTTTCGTTCTATTTCTGCAATTTCATTTTTCCCAAATGCATTCATTACCTGAGCTATTTCTTTCATTTGTTTCCCATATTTCTTACCCAGAGTTTTAAAGTTGGGTTTGATTTTTTTGACCATATTTTCCATATCTGCATCAGGTGGAATTACTTCCAGTTCCTTCACATTTACTTCGGCTTTAATCAAATCGGCAATGTACTTTATTTGTTTAAAAGTATTTTCATCCGGTGCCGGAACAACTGCTTTCGACAAGGGTTGACGCACTTTTTTCTCTGCTTTACGGCGTAAAGCAAGTATCATTGACGAAGTCTGTTGCGCCAGTTGCATACAAACTTCCAGGTTACTGTCAATTAATGCAGCATCATAACCAGGAAAATCGGCTAAATGAACCGATTCAATTGTATCTTTTCCGGTAACGGCATTCAAATCAAGGAACAATCTGTCGGCAAAAAACGGTGCAATAGGAGCCATAAGGCGCGATATTGTTTCCAGACAGGTATAAAGTGTTTGATAAGCCGATATTTTATCCTGATCATAGTCGCCACCCCAATAACGCTTGCGGTTTAACCGTACATACCAATTACTCAGGTTTTCGCCTACAAAGTCCGAAATAGCACGTCCTGCCCTTGTTGGTTCGTAGGTCTCATAATACTCTGTCACGTCTTTTACAAGTGTATTCAGCAATGAAATAACCCAACGGTCTATTTCCGGACGGCTCTCCATCGGAACTTCCGCTTCGGCGTATGTGAACTTATCTACATTGGCATAGAGCGAGAAGAACGAATAGGTATTATAAAGTGTTCCGAAAAATTTGCGGCGAACCTCTTCGATACCTTCCATATCGAATTTTAAATTGTCCCAGGGCGATGCATTAGTCATTAAATACCAGCGTAAAGGATCCGAACCATGTTTCTCGATGGCAGCAAACGGATCAACTCCATTGCCGAGACGTTTCGACATTTTATTCCCGTTTTTGTCGAGAACCAGCCCGTTTGAAATTACATTCTTGAATGCAACCGAACCACGAACCATAGTACTTATGGCATGAAGTGTAAAGAACCAGCCACGGGTTTGATCAACACCTTCGGAAATAAAATCGGCAGGGAAGAAGGTTCCGGAGTCAACCAGTTGTGCATTTTCAAACGGATAATGTAATTGTGCATAAGGCATGGCACCCGAATCGAACCAAACGTCAATCAAATCCAGTTCCCGTTTCATTGGTTTTCCGTTTGAAGAAACAAGTATAATGCCGTCAACATACGGGCGGTGCAAATCGATGTTTTTCACTGCATAATTGTCCGCTGTATATTCTCCTACTTTAAAGTTTTTATAGGGATTTTCCGTCATAAATCCGGCTGCGATTGATTTTTCAATTTCCGAAATCAATTCTTCAACAGAACCTATGCAAATTTCTTCCAAACTATCTTCGCTGCGCCAGATAGGAAGAGGTGTTCCCCAGTAGCGACTGCGTGATAAATTCCAGTCCTGCAGGTTTTCCAACCATTTACCAAAGCGACCTGTTCCGGTTGATTGTGGTTTCCAGTTGATGGTTTCATTCAAAGCCATCATTTCTTCACGACAAGCCGTGGTTTTTACAAACCAACTGTCGAGGGGATAATACAAAACCGGTTTGTCGGTACGCCAGCAATGTGGATAATTGTGAACGTGTTTTTCTATTTTAAACGCCAGACCCTGTTGTTTCAACATGACGCAAAGATCAACATCCAATGTTGCATCCTCATCGGTCAGTTTCTCGTCGTAAGCATTTTTTACATAGCGTCCGGCATATTCGGCGTACAAACTTTTATCGACATTGGCTGCAACATATTGAGGGTCTAAATCTTCAATTTTGAAGAATTTACCGGTTCTGTCCACCATGGGTTGACGGTTTCCATCTTTGTCAATCAGAAGCAGTGGAGGAACGCTGTTTTGTTTCGCCACACGATCATCGTCCGCACCAAAAGTAGGCGCGATGTGTACAATCCCTGTACCATCTTCGGTAGTAACAAAATCACCCGAAATCACCCGGAAAGCTCCTTCGCCCGGGTTTACCCAGGGAATGAGTTGTTCGTATTCTGTATCAACTAAATCCGTTCCTTTGAATTCGCCCAATACTTTGAATGGGATATTCTTATCTCCGGGTTTGTATTCCTCAAATAATAAATCAACATTTTTAGGGTTGAAATGTGTGCTTAATAAATCCTTTGCTAAAATATATTTTACACGATTGCCTAAGTATGGATTAAAAGTATCAACCAACACATAGCTTATATTTGGTCCTACACATAGCGCTGTGTTCGATGGAAGCGTCCATGGTGTTGTTGTCCATGCCAGGAAATAGGTGTTAACCAACAAGTCCCCCTTGGGGGATTTAGGGGGCTTTACTTTAAACTGAGCAATGCAGGTAGTATCCTTTACATCGCGGTAGCAACCGGGTTGATTTAATTCGTGCGTACTTAATCCTGTTCCCGCTGCAGGTGAATAAGGCTGTATAGTATAGCCTTTGTATAATAAGTTCTTATTGTAAAGTTGCTTAAGCAGCCACCAGAGCGTTTCGATATAACGGTTGTCGTAGGTGATATACGGATCGTTCATATCCACCCAATAACCCATTTTGGTGGTCAGGTCTTCCCATTCTTTGGTGTATTTCAGTACATCTTTACGACAGGCGGCGTTATAATCATCCACTGAAATTTTTTTGCCAATGTCTTCTTTGGTTATTCCCAATGCTTTTTCAACACCCAGTTCCACGGGAAGTCCGTGGGTATCCCAACCGGCTTTACGTTTAACCTGGAAGCCCTGCATGGTTTTATATCGGCAAAATACATCTTTGATGGTCCGGCCCATAACATGATGGATACCCGGCAAGCCATTGGCCGAAGGCGGTCCTTCATAAAAAACGAACGACGGTTTGCCCTCACGGGTTTCGATACTTTTATGGAAAATGCCTTTCTCGTCCCAACGGGTCAGCATTTCTTTATTGATGTCCGATAAATTCAAATTGGAATATTCAGCAAACTTTTTCATCTTTACTTACTTGAGAATCTGTTTTTTTTATTGAGGTGCAAAATTACAAAAAATAAATGGAAAGGAAAAGTTACTTTTTGCTTGATTGATAGGCAAATTAGTTATCACCAGAATCATCACAATTTGTTTATATCACAGTAGATGTTTCTGGTATAAAAAAAGCCACCAACCCTGTCAGGTTGGTGGCTTTCTCGTGTTTGTTCAAATTTAACTCAATAAGTTGTTCGCTTTACTGCGGCGTAACTGATTTTAAGTGCGTACGCTCTGCGTAAAGCTTGTTTAATGTCCGTAATAATTCCCATATGGGTGTCTTTATCTGCTTTTATAGAAACGGTCAAAGAACTTTGATCATTTTCTTTCATCGCGCTTCGTTCGGAAACAATATAATTCTCCAGATCTTTGACATCGGCAAATGCATCGCTCAATTGAATACGGGTCTCGGAACCATATGCTTTTTGAAATTCGGGAGTTGGTTTACCAACATAAATATACCGAACCAACGATTTGTTTTCCAGTTTTTGAAGTTCTGTTGCTTCAGGAGCCTTGATTGACACTTTGAAAGTCACTTCTTTCATTGAAGTTACAGCCATAAAGAAGAACAGCAACATGAAGATAATGTCCGGTAATGAAGAAGTGCTCAATGCTGGCATTTCTCTTTTTTCGTCTTTTCTAATTTTTGCCATTCTTTATCCCTCCATAGTTTTTAGGTTCAGCTTCCGAAATTTTTTGAGGATATACCTGTTGTATAGCCATTTGTTCTCTTTCAGGTAATTCATCGTACTTCTTCCCGAATTTCTGCATAGAAAATTCGTTTCTAAGTTCGTTATAGGCAGCTACCAATTCGTTTTGTACCTCGATATAAGCTTGATATTGTGTGTCTACGTCATTCTGAAGCGAGATTACATGATCTTTTGTAATTTCAACATTACCTAATAAATCAATATTTACCATTGTTTTTTCGGGTAAATTCGGGTCATTTGCTTCATTTTGGATAAACTCTTTGGCTTTATCTTTCAGTTTTCTCACATCCATCAATTCTCCCTGCACCTGTAACTGATTCAGACTGTTAACCTTAACGATAAAGATATTACGTTTCTTAATATCAATATCTTCCGGTTTTTGATTGGGTTGAAGAGGCGCTGGTAATCGTCTCGACAATCCGGTGCTAACATTCATTGAAGTTGTTACAAGGAAGAAAATCAAGAGCAAAAACGAGATGTCGGCCATCGAACTCGAATTTATCTCACTTACTTTTCTTTTATTTCCCATGATATTTTTTATAATTGTTCGAGTAAGAAAAAATCATCTGACTCAGACCATTAATTTTGCTTATTTTAAACTTACGTAAATTCTGGATCCTACAATGGTAACACCAATCGCAACAAACAAAGCATAGATTGAATAGATTACCATTTCAGAAAAACGGGCCCAATTACCTTCATTACCTGTACCTTCATATCCGATGATTGTCATTTTTTCACCCGAACTCACGCTCCAGGCTACAACAAATATCAGTACAAATAAAACGATAGGAATCAGAGATTTTAGTGCAGAAACAGGATTGGCAATGAAACTTCTTACATAGCCTAAAACAGCCATTAATACGGTGATCAATAATGCTAATCCAAACAGTATATATGTCCAGTATAACAAAGCATCCGTGAATTTGGGTACTGTTAAAGCTTCACCGGCTGCATTATTCATAGAGTCTGCATTTCCTCCTACATAAACCAATAATACGAGTAGGACGGAAACAAACACCAGTATTAATGCTGCTATTCCGGGAATTTTTTCTATTAATTTTGTCATATCTAAAATTCTTTTTTATTCGAATTATTTTTTTGCATGTTTAACAATGATATCAAGTAACGAGATAGAAGAATCTTCCATATCGTTAGTCATTCCTTCAACCATAGTAAGAATGTAGTTATAGAATACCTGAAGAATCATGGCTACGATCAGACCGAATACGGTTGTTAAAAGTGCCACTTTAATACCACCGGCTACTACGGTTGCGGAAATATCACCTACTTGTTGAATTTTATCAAAAGCCTGGATCATACCAACTACTGTACCCAAAAATCCCAAACTTGGAGCCAAAGCAATAAATAAAGTTATCCAGCTCAGGTTCTTCTCCAACAAACCAAGTTGAACGCCACCGTACGATGAAACAGTTTTTTCAACTACATCGATACCTTCATCATAACGTGATAAACCCTGAAAGAAAATAGATGCAACCGGTCCGCGAGTGTCGCGACAAACTTCCATAGCTGCAGTAACGCCACCTTTATTCCAGGCATCGTCAATGTTTGTCAATAATTTCTTGGTGTTTGTTGCTGAAAGGCTTAAAAAGATAATACGTTCAATACACAAAGCCAAACCAATGATTAAACAAAGTGCAATTGGAGCCATCCAGCCGGCACCACCTTCAATAAATTTTTGTTTCAAAGCTTTGTGCATTCCACCTTCTTCAGCAGGCGCAGCCGTTTGTGTTTCTTCAGTTTTCTGAGTAGAGTCAGCAGCAACTGCAGGTGTTGAGCTTTGTGCAGCAACTTGTTCGGTTTTAGCTGCTGCATCTTGCGCTACAACAGTCACAGGGATTCCAAAATTGAAAATCGCTACGATTGATAAGATTGCAAATACTTTTTTCATGTTTCTTCTTTTTTAAATTACTTTTTACGTTTATTTATTTTTAGATTTATTTTTTTTGATAAGAAACTAAATTGGAAATTTGTTATTGTTAGTGTTTGGTTCTCAGTATAATATGCGTAA
>JAQTOL010000057.1:0-5509 GCA_028748945.1 Paludibacter sp. | reverse complement strand
TATATTTTTGACATTACCAAATATTAGAAGGTTAATTTTGGGTTCACAATAAAATGGATTGTAAAAAGACCTTTTAAACACTGAAAATTTCGATTATATTAGTTTAAAAAATGATATTTTTGGCGTGGGCAAAAAGTATGAAGAGCAGATACAACAGAATTGGATAAATGTAGAAGTCCGGATTTGTAAGTAAATACATGTCAGTTCCATATAAAACTATGTGTTACATTGAAGCCTGTAGCAAGAAGTAAATGTGAGCAGATTGGGATATGAAAAAACCCTACAAAATTGATATTTTGTAGGGTTTGGCTTCTGGATGTCGTTTTTTGACTTATCCTTTTTGCGGAGAGGAAGGGATTCGAACCCCCGGTACCCTTTAGGAGTACATACGCTTTCCAAGCGTACCTCTTCAACCACTCGAGCACCTCTCCGTTTTATTTTTGGAACTGCAAAAGTATAAAAAAAAAACGAGATAATAAAATGAAAAATCAGATTGTAAACAGTGATTTCGCGTTGTGGGTTGTTTGTTCATCGATTTGTTGCAAAGAACACTTATTTACTTCAGCCAGTTTCTTGGCTACAAGTAGAGTATAAGCACTTTCGTTTCGTTTGCCACGGTACGGGGCAGGAGTAAGGTAAGGTGAGTCGGTTTCAAGCAGAATATGTTTAAGGTCGATTTGCTCAACAACAGCTGCTAATCCAGAGTTTTTAAATGTGACAATGCCATTTATTCCCAAAAAAAATCTGCCAATATTAATTATCTCCCGGGCTTCTTCAATGGAACCGGCGAAACTGTGGAAAACACCTGTTAATCCCGAGTTTTTAAAAGGAGCAAGTGCGTCCATTGTTTCCCTAAACGAATCCCTGACATGAATAATCAAGGGTAACTTATAAGTCAAAGCCCATTCAACCTGTTGTTGAAATACCTTAAGTTGCTCGGCATAAAAACTTTTATCCCAATATAAATCGATGCCAATTTCGCCGATAGCAATCCATTTCCTTCTTTCGAGTTCCGATTTAACCAGATTAAGTTCCGACTGGTAATTCTCGTTAACACTCGTGGGATGAAGACCAATAGCAGCATGGCAATATCCGGGATACTCCGATTCCAGCGCAAGCATACGTGGCAAGGATTCACTGTCGATATTAGGAAGTATAATGTGTTGTACACCAACATTCTTTGCACGTTGAATTGCTTCATTGCGATCAGCATCGAATTCTTCGGAATAAATATGTGAGTGAGTATCTATCAAAAATTTACAATTTAATCATTTACTCCCGATAACTATCGGGATTACGAATAATATCACGACCGGAGGGAGTAAATATCGCCGAAGGCAAATAACACGAAGTTTTTATTCCCATTCAATGGTAGCCGGCGGCTTGGAACTGATATCGTACACCACCCGGTTTACTCCTTTTACCTTGTTAATAATCTCATTAGACATTTTTGCCAGAAAGTCGTAAGGCAATTGAGCCCAATCGGCAGTCATGGCATCGGTGGAGGTTACGGCGCGTAAGGCAACTGCATTTTCATAAGTCCTTTCATCACCCATCACGCCGACAGACTGAACAGGTAATAAAATGACACCTGCCTGCCAGACTTTATCATATAAATTCCATTCGCGTAATCCTGTTATAAAAATATCATCGGCTTCCTGCAATATGCGCACTTTCTCCGCTGTAACATCACCCAAAATACGTACCGCCAGACCGGGCCCCGGGAAAGGTTGGCGTTTAATCAAATGATGCATCATGCCCAGTTCTGTTCCCACTCGGCGCACTTCGTCTTTGAAAAGTAAACGTAAGGGTTCACATAGTTTCAGATGCATTTTTTCGGGGAGACCACCCACATTGTGATGCGATTTGATAACTGTTCCGGTAATGGATAGTGATTCGATAATATCAGGATAAATGGTGCCCTGTGCCAACCATTTTACATCTTTTATTTTGTGCGCTTCTTCGTCGAAAATGTCAATAAAGCCCGAGCCAATGATTTTCCGTTTTTGTTCTGGATCGGAAACGCCTGCAAGGGCTTTATAGAAGCGTTCTTTTACATTGACGCCAATGACGTTTAATCCCAGATGTTCATAATCTTTCATCACGTTTTCAAACTCATTTTTGCGTAACAAACCGTGGTCAACAAAAATGCAGGTCAGATTTTTTCCAATGGCTTTGTTTAGTAATACGGCTGCAACCGATGAATCGACTCCACCGGAAAGTCCCAGTACCACTTTGTCGTTTCCAAGTTGTTTTTTCAATCCAGCAACGGTAGATTCTACAAAGGATGCAGGTGACCAGTCACGTTTACATCCGCAGATATTTAAAAAGTTTTCGAGAATTAATGTTCCATCAAGTGTATGAAAAACTTCCGGATGAAATTGAACGCCCCAGGTTTTTTCACCTTCAATTTTAAATGCAGCTAATTCCACATCGCTGGTACTGGCTACCTTATTAAATCCATCCGGTATTTTCGTTATGCTGTCACCATGCGACATCCAAATTTGTGAACCATCCTGAATATCCTTCAATAATTCATCTTTCCGATCAATAAATGATAAATTGGCACGACCATATTCACGGGAGCCGGCCTGCTCAACTTTACCGCCTGCTTCATACGTCATCAGTTGAGCGCCATAACAGATTCCCAATATCGGAAATTTAGCACGAATGACACTTAAATCGGTTTTAAAAGCAGTGGGATCATACACAGAATAAGGGCTTCCGGAAAGTATAACACCTTTTATATTGTCTGTTTGTTCAGGAAATTTATTGTAAGGTAAGATTTCGCAATATTCATTCAGTTCGCGCAAGCGGCGTCCAATGAGTTGGGTGGTTTGGGAACCAAAATCAAGTATAATTATTTTTTCCATAAGTTGAATTCGTTGAAAAATAAAAAGTTGCGCAAAAGTACGAAAAATGAGAGTGCTGCACAACTGAAATGGATTATTTTATGTTAACAACAACGAGCTGTCACCATAACTCAAAAACCGGAAATCGTTTGATAATGCGTAGTCATAAATTTCTTTCCATTGTCCATCTACAAAGGCCGAAACGAGTAGGAGCAAGGTACTTTTCGGTTGATGGAAGTTCGTAATCATACCATTCACTAAACGAAACCGATATCCGGGTTTAATCATGATTTGTGTATCGGCATGAAGATACTTCAGGTTGTTATTGTTCAGATAATCGAGAATGCTTTGTAATGCTTCGTCAGTTGAAATTTCATCTTGTATTTCATAAGGCATCCATTGTGGAATATGGAAATCGGTATTGTCAGGGTTCATCCGTAATTTCAACCCTATATAATAAAGACTTTCCAGCGTTCTAACCGATGTTGTTCCCACAGCTATAACATTCCCTGTTTTTTGAAGCAAATGTTCTATGGTATCTTTTTGAACAGAAATCACTTCGGTGTGCATGTGATGTTCATTCACAGTCTCGGTTTTTACAGGTTGAAAAGTGCCCGCTCCTACGTGTAATGTCAGTTCCTCGGTTTCAATATTTTTTGTTTTCAGACTTTCAAACACTTCTGATGTAAAATGTAAACCGGCTGTTGGTGCGGCTACCGATCCTTTAATTTTGGAATAAACCGTTTGATAAGTTATCAGGTCACTTTCTTCCGTTTTCCTGTTAAGGTAGGGTGGAATCGGCAATTCACCGGCTTTTTCCAGAATTTCTGCAAAATGAATATCGTGATTGTCCCATGAGAAATGAATGCTGTGGGTATTACCTTCCGAAGCCATAAATTGAGCGTTAAGACTAAAAGTCTTTCCATCAATTTCCACTAACTTACTTAAGATGCCTTCTTTCCACTTTTTCAGATTTCCCACCATACATTTCCAATCACACTGACTAGTAGCTCCCAATGAAAGTGCATAGTCGGAAGGCTTAAGTGGT
Organism: Paludibacter sp.; assembly: GCA_028748945.1. Classification (GTDB taxonomy): domain Bacteria; phylum Bacteroidota; class Bacteroidia; order Bacteroidales; family Paludibacteraceae; genus Paludibacter. The sequence goes on along the minus strand of JAQTOL010000057.1, from coordinate 1,609 downwards.
TCCAGGCAAAACACTTCAATGCGTGCACCGGTTTCTTTGAAAAATACTAATCTGGCCTGAATTACCCGGGTATTGTTGTAAACCAACAAACTGTTTTCGGGAAGAAAGTCAGCAATTCGCGAGAAAGTACTTTCGGAAATACTCTTATTTTTATACAACAACAACTTGGATGCGTCACGTCGTGGCAATGGAAACTTGGCAATTCGTTCGTCGGGCAACGAATAATCGTATTCGTCTATGTAAACGGGTATGTTTTTGTCTGTTTTATTCACCTTGGAATTCAATGTTTTAAAAGGAATGCAAAATTACTAAAAAATAGCTGAGCTTAAAAAGAAAATCGGGATTTATAACTTAACAATGTATGAAATGTTTGAGCTTTTTTTGATCGAAAACACAAGGAAAGTGCACATTTCACAGAAATTTTAATTCGAAAATATGTTTTACAACACAAATCTTTATAAAATCTTTATACAAGTCCAAAACATCTTTATGTCAGATTTATAAAATATGGCGGAACTTTGCAGCGATATATTTACGTTCAATTTTAAGCGGAAAATTATGACTGATGTTATTGGAAAAGTAAAAAAAACCGTGATTGGAAATCCTCGGGATTTGTCGGATAGCAGCACGTTTCGACAAATTTCGCTGGTAGTTTTTCTGGCATGGGTTGGTCTTGGTTCAGATGCTTTGTCATCTTCCTGTTATGGACCGGAAGAAATATACAAGACGCTGGGAGTTCATGTTAACTTGTCAATTATTGTTGGGTTGATAACCATGATAACGATATTTATTATCAGTACCAGTTACTCCCAGATTATCAAATTATTTCCTCACGGAGGTGGAGGATATCTGGTTGCAACCCGATTAATCTCACCAAATGTGGGTATGATTTCGGGAAGTGCATTACTTATCGACTATGTATTGACAATATCAATTTCCGTTTCGAGTGGTGCCGATGCTATTTTTAGTTTTCTGCCTATTCAGTTTCACGATTATAAAATAGCATTTGCGCTTTCTGTTTTAATTGTGCTTACAATATTAAACCTGAGAGGTGTAAAAGAATCGGTAACAGCATTGACTCCAATTTTTGTAACATTCATTATTTCGCATATTTTTTTGATTGTTTACGCATTTACAACACATGTACCCCAAATAAAATCAGTAGTAATTCAAACCGGAACAGAGTTTGGAAGTACCGTTCATCAATTAGGAATTTATGGAACTATTTTCCTGATTATGAAAGCCTACAGTATGGGGGCCGGAACATATACCGGTATCGAAGCGGTTAGTAACGGAATACCCAACTTACGCGAACCACGTGTTAAAACTGCTATCAAAACTATGCGTTTGTTGGCGATTTCGTTATCTGCAGCTGTTCTTGGATTGATAATTTCATATTTTCTTTTCGGAGTTCATATGCAACCCGGAAAAACAATGAATGCAGTTTTGATTGGTACTGCTATTGCTAACTGGAATCCGATTTTTGGTCAAACCTTCCTTTATGTAACGCTTATTTCGGAGGCAACTCTACTATTTGTTGCTGCTCAAACCGGTTTTTTAGATGGACCACGGGTGATGGCTAATATGGCGCTTTACTCATAGTTTCCAC
>JAQTOL010000056.1 GCA_028748945.1 Paludibacter sp. | reverse complement strand
AAGCCGATTTTTATTGGGATTACGATGCAGCATTATTGCGCGATAGCGACAATCAAGCTTCCTTGTTTTATGCTGAAAATATGCATGTTTTTCCATCTAAATATGCCATTGAGCCGATTGTCGAGTCTTTGCAGGAGAAAGAAATTGAACTTATTGCCGTTACATCAGCTGTTGGTCAGGCTAAACAAACCTATAATATTCTAAATCAACTTTTCCCGCAGGAAACTCCGGATCAAAACTGGATTAAAACTGCAGTCGTACTGCCGGATGAAAGTTTGTTGATTCCTTTACTTCATTCTTTGCCAACGCATATCGGGAAAATTAATGTTACCATGGGTTTTCCTCTCAGGACTACACCGGTTTCGGGGTTGATAGAGCATATTTTCGAATTACAAAAGCGGATGCGCGTTTCAAATGACCGGGTTTCATTTTATCATTTAAATGTTTCCAATATTCTAAACCATCAATATATCAGCCTGCTATGCAATGAAGATGCCAAAAGCATACTGAAAAGGATGGCCGAAAATAACTGGATTTATGTTGATGCCGATGAGTTTAAACAAAATGATATACTGGCTGCCATATTTAGTCCGCAAACAAATACTGCTACTTTTTTAAATTACCTTCTACGCATTCTCAGCAGCTTGCAAAACGGTTGGCAACATGCTTCAGAAGAGGCGAATAAATTCCAATTGGAGTGCGATTTTCTGTATCAATATTATATTGCCATTAAACGCATGTCGGATATAATGAATGATAAACCCGTTGACGTAGCTATGACCATCGAAACGCTTGTTCGGTTGACGCGTCAGTTGACTGCAGGTATCTCCATCCCTTTTGTCGGTGAACCTTTGGATGGTTTGCAGGTTATGGGTGTTTTGGAAACCCGTGGGTTGGATTTTGACTATCTGATTATTACATCTTTCAATGAAGGAATTTTTCCACAAAAAAGCACTATAAACAGTTTTATACCCTATAACCTGCGTAGGGGTTTTGAATTGCCGACGACTGAACATCAGGATGCTATAACAGCCTATAATTTCTACAGACTCATTCATCGTGCTAAAAAGATTTTCTTTTTATACGATTCACGTTCGGAATCGGGACAGACTGCTGAAGTGAGTCGGTTTATGCATCAGTTAAAATACCATTACGGAGTAAAATATCAGCATAAAGTAATTGCATTCGATATTAGTTTTGGAAGTCCTCAGGCCATTAAAATAGAAAAAACACCGGCTGTTATGGAAAAACTGCTGCGGTTTATGCAGGAAGGCGATAATATGCCCGCCCTCTCGGCCAGTTCCATTAACAGCTATATCGATTGTCCCTTACAGTTTTACCTTACACAGGTGGAAAAAGTCGAGCAGATAGACGAAGTAAAAGAAACGATTGAAGCCGATATGTTTGGAACATTGTTTCATGCTGTAATGGAAAATATGTACGAGCCTTACAAAGGCATAATGATACAACCTGACGATTTTGATGCTTTAATAGCCAATCAATTGCATATCGACCGGCTGATTTCGATAGCATTCTCTGAAAAATATTTCAAAAAGAAAAACAAGGCTATTGTTGCTTTAGAAGGAAATAATCTACTGATAGCCACAGTAATCAAAAAATATGTTTTACAGGTATTAAAGACAGACAAACAGCATGCACCTTTCAGGTATATAAATTCGGAAGAACGTTGCTATCTGCGGTTTCCGATTGAAGATGGCTCTAAATCCGTGAATATAAAAGGCTTTATTGATCGTATAGACGAAAAGGATAATCGTCTGCGCATACTTGACTACAAAACGGGAATTGGATCCCTGGAATTTAAAAATCTGGATGAAGTATTTGAGCAGAACAAGGACAAACGTCCGAAATTCGTTTTACAGACCTTCTTGTATGGCATATTGTACAAGGATAAAGCGCTTGGAAGGCCAATGACACCGGGAATTTACTATATGCGTGATGTGTTTAAAGCAGGCTTTGACACAGAGTTGCATTGTAAACCGGATAAAAATATCAACGAAACAGTAACCGACTTCAAAAATTACGAATCCGACTTCCGGCAGCATCTGACCGGTTGCCTGGAAGATATTTTCAATCCAGAACTTGCATTCATTCAAACCGAAAACACAAAAGTTTGCCGGTATTGCCCCTATGCCGGAGTTTGTAACCGCTAAAAGTAAAAAAAATACAGGTTGAATGTGGCTTTTAAAAAGGATATAATGCTAATTGTCATATTCATAGTAAATTATAAATAGAATAACCGAAATGTTGTCCGGATTTAGGAAACCTGACTTTTTTTGAATTCAGTAATCTTAAAATGAAGGTTTGAAACAATAAAATATACATTTTGATAGCAATAATTCAGTATTTTTCGTCCCGGTATTGAATTTTCTATCCCGAATATAAAATTTTCATCCCAATGCTTGTATAAATTCACCAGATATTTGCGAAAACTGATTTCAAGTGTTTCTTTTGCTTCTCCAAACGAGAATCAGGGTATAGTGCAAATACAATTTAGTACATAAAAATTATTTATTGAAACCTGTAATTTCCGGGTTTTACAACAAAAATATATTATTGCATGAAACGTTATCATTTAGTTGGATTATTTTTCTTTTTGATCACAATTTTAGCTCCGGCTCAAAATATTTTTTTTCAAAAAAAGGAATTTATTTACAAAGGTGACACCTTACTTTACAGACTCCTTTTCCCGGTTAATTACAATAAATCAGTAGTTTATCCATTGGTAATTTTTCTTCATGGCCCGGGTGAATGTGGAAATGACAATGAAAAACAACTCATACACGGATCTTCACTATTTACGGACTCATTAAACAGAGCGAATTATCCGGCAATTGTCGTTTTTCCACAATGTCCGGAAAATGCATCGTGGGTAACCCTGAAGGATCTTCCAAACGATAAATTTGACATTATCGACACACGTCGTGCAACAAAACCACTCTATTTGGTAAAAAAATTAATTGATACTTATAAAAGAGAAGGTCTGATTGATGGCAAACGAATTTATATTGGAGGATTATCGCTTGGTGGAATGGGTACATTGGATTTGATTTGCAGGTATCCAAAAACATTTGCTGCGGCCATTTCAATCTGTGGAGCGGTAAACGTTGAAAGGTTGAAGAAAGTACGAAAAATGCCGATTCGGATTTATTATGGTAGTGACGATAATGTCGTTTCGCCGGAATATGCCCGCAATGCTTATGTTGAATTAAAAGCGGAGGGTTCTCAAAAAGTTGAAATTATTTCATTTCCGGGAGTCGGGCATGATAGCTGGACGTCTGCTTTTGCACAACCAGATTTTTTAACATGGCTTTTTAATCAACATAAATAATGCGGAAATATTTGTAATCAGGGCTAAATTTATTACATAAAAGTTAGAGTTTAGAAGTACTGAAAAATATAAACATAAAAAACACGGAACAGATTTATTCCTAATTATTTTTAATTAAATTTGTACGGCAATTTTAAATTATAATACAATGGCAAAAATAAAGGGGGCAATAGTAGTCAACATAGAACGGTGTAAGGGCTGTAATTTATGCGTAGTAGCTTGTCCATCAAAAGTATTATCATTAAATAACGAGGCTAATTCCAAAGGATACAATTATTCTTATATGGAAGATCCCGACTCATGCGTTGGTTGTTCGGCCTGTGCGTATGTCTGTCCAGATGCTTGTATTACCGTTTATAAGGTTAGAGTCTAGGTTATTAGATTATTTTCAATTTTAAATTTGTATCAATATCATGAGCAATTCAAAAAAACTGGACAAAGAAGAAGTAAGATTGATGAAAGGTAACGAAGCCATAGCCCACGCGGCCATACGTTGCGGTTGCGATGGTTATTTCGGTTATCCTATTACACCTCAGTCTGAAATAATGGAGACTTTGATGGAACAAGAGCCCTGGAATACGACTGGAATGGTGGTTTTACAGGCTGAAAGTGAGACTTCGTCCATCAATATGGTTTATGGTGCTGCTTGTTGTGGTAAAAAATCTATGACGAGTTCATCAAGTCCGGGAGTAAGCCTGATGCAGGAAGGAATTTCATATATCGCTTGTGCCGAATTGCCATGTGTTATTGTAAATGTTATGCGTGGCGGACCCGGATTAGGAACTATTCAACCCAGTCAGGCGGATTACTATCAATCAGTTAAAGGTGGAGGCCATGGTGATTACAAATTAATTACCTTAGCACCGGCTTCAGTTCAGGAAATGGCTGATCATACCGTTCTGGCCTTTGAATTGGCATTCAAATACTGTACTCCGGCATTAATTTTAGCGGATGGTGTTATTGGTCAGATGATGGAGAAAGTCATTTTACCTCCGTTTCAACCCCGTTTAACGGAAGATGAAATCCGCAAAAATACACCCTGGGCTACACTTGGTAAACCGGCCAACAGGAAACCGAATATAATAACCTCATTATCGCTCGAAGCTGAAGAAATGGAGGCAATAAACCTGCGTTTACAAGCTAAATACAGGGAGATTGAAAAAAATGAAGTTATGTTTGAAGAGTTTTCGTGCGAAGATGCAGAATATCTCGTTGTAGCTTTTGGAACCAGTGCCAGAGTCTGTCAGAAAGCAGTAGAAATGGCACGTTCAGAAGGTATTAAAGCCGGTTTATTACGCCCGATAACGCTTTTTCCTTTCCCGACTATTGCTTTAAGCAATTATGCCGATAAAGTGAAGGGTATGCTGACTGTCGAAATGAATGCCGGTCAAATGGTAGATGATGTACGGTTGGCTGTAAATGGTCGTGTTCCGGTTGAATTTTACGGACGAATGGGAGGTATTGTACCTGCGCCCGATGAAGTTCTGGAAGCACTTAAAACTAAAATCGTAAAAAATAATTGACAGATAAAAGAATTATAATTCATTCATTATATGTAATTCTTTCATTTCAAATAATGTAACTTGTTATTAATCATAAAATTTATTATTGCTTTCGATTTTAAATCGTTCAATGATAAATAGTTAATTTGAAAAAACAAATTATGACGACAACCGAAATAATAAACCCGGAAAATTTAGTATATATCAAACCGAAAGTATTGAATGATAATCCAATGCACTATTGCCCCGGGTGCAGTCATGGTGTAGTTCACAAATTGATCGCTGAAGTTATTGAAGAAATGGATTATCAGGAAAAAACCATTGGCATTGCTCCTGTAGGATGTGCCGTTTTTGCCTATAAATATCTTGATATCGATTGGCAACAAGCTGCCCACGGTCGTGCACCGGCATTAGCTACAGCTACAAAACGACTACTTCCGGATCGCCTGGTTTTCACTTATCAGGGAGATGGGGATTTAGCAGCGATTGGTACGGCTGAAACCCTTCATGCCTGTAACAGGGGTGAGAATATTGCCATTATTTTTATTAATAACGGAATCTATGGAATGACAGGTGGACAAATGGCACCAACAACTTTGGTAGGCATGAAATCTTCTACTTCTCCCAACGGGCGTACAGTTCCATTGAATGGAAATCCATTGGATATTACCAAATTACTGGCACAGTTGGATGGTACCTGTTATGTTACCCGTCAAAGCGTACACAACGTGGCGAATGTTCGAAAAGCCAAGAAAGCGATTCGGAAAGCTTTTGAAAACTCCATGTTGGGAAAAGGGACTTCGATTGTTGAAGTCGTTTCAACATGTAATTCCGGCTGGAAACTCAGCCCCGCCGATTCAAATATCTGGATGGTTGAGAATATGTTTCCGGCTTACCCGTTAGGTGATTTAAAAGACCTCTAAGTTTTACAATTTGAAAATTTAAATTTTACAATTCAGGGAATGAAAGAAGAAATTATTATAGCCGGATTTGGTGGACAGGGAGTCCTTTCGATGGGTAAAATACTTGCCTATTCAGGTTTAATGCAAGGTCAGGAAGTCAGTTGGATGCCTTCCTATGGTCCCGAACAACGTGGTGGAACCGCTAACGTAACTGTCATATTAAGTGACGAACGAATCAGCTCACCGGTTTTGAATTCTTACGATACCGCCATCGTTTTAAATCAACCATCGCTCGAAAAGTTCGAAAGTAAAGTAAAACCGGGTGGAACGTTGATTTTTGACGGAAATGGTTTTCACAAATTTCCGACTCGTACCGATATCAATATTTATCGTATTGATGCTACGGAATACGCTTATGCCAATGATACAACTAAAACCCTGAATATGATTATTTTGGGCGGCTTGCTCAAGATTCGTCCGATTGTATTGATTGAAAATGTGTTGAAAGGATTAAAAAAATCACTCCCCAGTCGTCATCATCATCTTATTCCTATGAATGAAAAAGCCATTCAGATTGGTATGTCATTGATCAGGAAAGTTGAATAGAAGAACTTAACCACATAATAAAAAATCTACAGATCCTTAATTGTTTTTTAACTTACCCATCTGGAACTTTTTTTAAGATTAAACGTTTCATTTCAACTATAGTCTGTTGAAATTAGCTAACTCCAATATTGTCAATTCAATGAACTTTACAAACCAGTTGACAGATGGCAATTCCCCGTTTCAAGCTTAAAAAGATTTTCTTCACAGCAATAGAAGTGATTTTATTGTTGGTTCTCTTCTCATGCGGGGATAATATCTCATTAAACTCACCAAAAGGATTGGTTGTTATCATCAAAGCGGATGACTTAGGAGATACTACGCCTAACTGGAACAGATTTATGAAAATGGTGGTTGATAAGCAAATTAATGCAGGGGTAGGTATAATTGCCAAAAAAGTCACAAAAAGTGGTTCTATCACCGAGATACAACGAGTATCCAATATTTTACAAGACAATAAATTTCCTGTTATTGAATTTTGGAATCATGGTTATGATCATTCTAAAATTAATGGAGTGGAGGAATTCATGAGGACTACAGACAATTTTCAATTTGAGCATATTCAACTGGCTCAAAATTTCTTTGTGCAGAATTTACATTTTACCGCCCATACTTTTAGTGCTCCATTTAATAAAACATCAAAAGAAACTCTTTCGGTGCTGTCTCATTTCCCGGAAATTAATGTGTGGATGTGTTATCAAAAATTAGAGACCGAATATTCAAAAGACTGGAAAGATCCGAATCAAAAAGTAATTCATTTGTACGACAAACACATTATTCTGAATGTTGATTATTTATATGTTCACGATTTTCCGGCTGATAAAATCATTGACAATTACAATGAAGATAAAAATAAACCCTATATACTTATTCAAATTCATCCGGCAGGATGGACCGATGAAGATTTTAATGAATTTGATCAATTAATTCATTTTTATAAAGATAGCAATCGGGCAATGTTTATGACTCCTTACCAGTATTATCAATATTTGCACAAAAATCTGACACCGGATGATTAATTTTTCAGGGAATTGATCAACGCCGATTTTAGACTGTATTTTGTTAAGTTCAAACTACATGATTTTTTATCTTCCAGATTGTGTTATATAATTTCTTAATTCGGTGTTAAAAGCATCTTTCTCCAATAAATCTTCCAGATTCAAATGCAAACGGTACCGCCAACTACTCATGGAGTTTGACGGAACATTTATCCGCTCTTCGTGTGGATTGGGGCGTCGGATTGTTTCGGAAATTCCCAATAAATCCTGCATTTGAAAAATAGTCCACATGGCCGGAGAATACAGATGTTGCAGGATAATATCCCGACAAATCCACCAATCGCAGAAATAAGGAGCTTCGCCCCGGTGTCCCAACTGTGAGTTATAAAAACGTTGGGTTACTGCCCGGTCTTCTTCCCACCAGCCACGGATTGTACTCATGTCGTGAGTAGATGGTGTTACAACGGATAAATAAGGTGCTTTGGAAGGATGAAAAAATTCTCTCTTGTTCGATTTTGGTGCACGCTGAACTTCCAGACTTAAAATACCCAATTCCCTCATTACTGAAGTTACACAGGGCGTCATCATCCCCAGATCCTCGCCACAAATCATCATGTTAGTAGCACGTTTCAAAGCCGGTAATTTTTCCATTCCCGATTTGTACCAGGCAGCATCCTGGCGACGATAAAAATAATCAACATTCAATTCGTGAAGGCAATTTTTGCTGTGATTATCCAAATCCCGGTAAGTTCGTAAACTTTCCATTCCGAAACGGGGATAAAACTGAGTGCCATGACTACCTTCAACTTCGAATAAAAGTACGTTTGAGATGAGATCAAACAAGCCCCATTTCACCTTTTCTGTAATTTTACCATCTTTGAAAAACTGTTCTATGGCTAATTGTGTCTGATAGGCTGGTTTTAGGCGAAACACCCAACCATCTTCAATTTGAAGACAATTTGCTTTCACCCATGATGCTTCATTTCCAAAAAAATCCGATAGAATTTCGTCTGTAATATAGGGTTTACAAAACCGGTTGAAATCAAACCACAATCCTTTTTCAGTAAATTCATTGATGTGGATAGGGATTGATGGATTCAAATGACCCATAATTCCTTCAACCTGATTGATCGGTATTTGCCAGATACGGAAAAATCCCAAAATATGATCGATACGGAATGTATCGAAATAAAATGACATTTGGGCAAAACGTTTTTTCCACCAATCATAATCAGTCCGCTTCATCACCTCCCAATTATAGGTAGGTAATTCCCAGTTTTGACCCTTGATGGAAAACATATCCGGTGGCGCACCTGCCTGCATATCCATGTGGAAGAGTTCGGGAGACACCCAGGTATCCACACTGTTTCTGTTTACACCTATAGGAATATCACCTTTAAGCACAATGCCGTGTTCATGTGCATAGGCAGCCGCATCGGACAATTGAACATGTAAATGATATTGTATGAAATAATTTACAGCAATATCATCAAAATGCGAATGCTCAGGTGATGAAAATTCGGCAATTCTGGTAACATCGTAGCTTGAAAATTCTTTCCATTCGCGATAATCCGGTGTTCCAAACTGATCGCGTAAAACACAGTATGCGGCATATGGAATCAACCAGTATTTATTCTCTTCAAAAAACTTCAGATAGGATTTGTTTTTTAAGAAGTTTTGTTTTTCCAGAAGATATAAATTTTTGGCATACTTAAGTTTATAATTTATTATGTCTAAAAATGCAACCAGATCCAATGAATTCCATTCGGTTTGTCTGGTCTCAAATTCTTTTGTAAAGGATTTGAATCAGGAAGTTTACCCATTGATTGTAAATTCAAAAAGAGTGGATCAAGGGCAAATGCCGAAATTGCAGCATAAGGTAACACATCTGCATCGGTATAAGTGCCTGTAGTATCGTTTAATGGAAGTACCTGAATCAGTTTCAGTCCAACTTTTTCGGCCCAATCGACAAATAATTTTATATCTGCAAAATCACCGACACCTAGACTTTTTTTCGTACGAATGCTGAAAACCGGTAAACTGACACCGGCTCCCTTCCATGAATTATTTTCTATCCTCACAAATCCATCTGAGAGTTGAACAATCGTTTTTTTAGAATTTATGATTGTTGCAATGCGATCCGGTCCCGATTCAAAATACAGAAAACGTTTGTCATCCGGATCGTAAATACCATATTTATAATGAACTTCAGCCTTCGCTTTACTTAAATCGATTGCAGTAGACCACCAATTTCCATCAGTACGGTTCAAAATTATCGGAGAATTTGTTGACCATTTTCCCAAAGCATCACAATCGCCAACCAGGCAAAGTGACTTGTTTTTAGGTAATAAAGGAGCTTTTACCTTGAATATATGTGTGTATTTTTTCGTTGGGTTTGAGATCTCAGTATTCTTTTCAGTTTTCAATAAAACTTCCTGAAATGGAGTCGTTAGAAAAACGTTTTCAAGGCTACCCGGAGCGTTCCATGAATCAAAACAAAAAAAATGATCCGTTTTTGTTGGATCAAGCACTAGAAGCCGATCACCACCCCATTCCTGAGTATATTGTCCATCTTGCTCAGTATATAAAACATATTTATATGTCAATTCGATGGCGGCATTTCTGTCAATTTCAATTTCTCCAATCCAATCTTCGGTTGCATGGAAATTGAGAGACAATGCTTTTGTTACATCTCCGTTTCCTAATTCTGGAATATTCCCGCTTACCATCAATTTCTGACCCCAGTATGTATAATATGGTAATTTAAAATATATCTTCATAGATTGTTGTATTGTAGTGTCTTAGAAAGAATTCTTGTCAAATTCGATTCAAAAGTAATAGAAAATTGACATCTATAATTTTATACTGCTAATAAATATGCAGTATTTGATTTCAAACGTTTGCGGAAATATATTCAAATTAGTAAAACCAGCAGTAAAACGACACATGTATTACATGTTTAATAAATTATAAGTAAGATAGTTTTAATTTGTTGCATAATTATCAGATAAATATTCCTTATTTTTTTTATGGATTATCTTGACCATTTTATAATTTAAATCCGTACTTTTGCAGAAAATTTTCCATTACTTTATACACTTCAACTTATGTCTCTTTCAAATACGCAATTTAAAGTGTTTTCGGGCACAAAAAGTCGTCATCTTGCTGAGAAAATCTGTCAAAGTTTAAATTGCCCACTCGGAAATATGAAAATTGAGCACTTTTCGGATGGTGAATTTTCAGTTTCGTATGAAGAATCCATTCGTGGTCAATACATTTATTTAATCCAATCCACGTTCCCGAATTCAGATAATTTAATGGAATTACTTTTAATGATTGATGCTGCCAAAAGGGCATCAGCCTATAAAATAATTGCTGTTATACCTTATTTCGGTTGGGCACGTCAGGACAGAAAAGACAAACCGAGGGTTTCTATCGGAGCGAAACTAATTGCTGATATGTTGAGTGTTGCCGGAGTCGACAGAATTATTACCATGGATTTGCATGCCGATCAGATTCAGGGCTTTTTTGATGTTCCGGTTGATCATCTTTATGCTTCAACTATTTTTGTGCCCTATATTAAATCGCTAAAATTGAAAGATTTGGTCATTGCATCACCCGATGTGGGTGGATCAAAAAGGGCGGGTTCCTATTCGAAGCATTTGGGTGTGCCTATGGTTATTTGCTATAAAACACGCGAAAGAGCTAATGTTGTGGGAGAAATGAGAATTATCGGAGATGTGGCCGGTAAGGATGTAGTCATTACCGATGACATGGTAGATACTGCCGGAACGCTTTGTCTGGCAGCCGATTTAATGATAGCAAACGGAGCTAAAAGTGTTCGGGCCATTGTATCACACGGTGTTATGTCGGGAAAAGCTTCTCAGATTATTTGTGATTCTTCGCTTACTGAAATAGCATTTACCGATTCAATTCCTTATGACTCAAGTTTAAGTCCGAAGGTAAAAGTCCTGAGTATATCTAAAATGTTTGCCGATACTATTCATCGGGTTCAGGAAAACCAATCAATCAGTGAACAGTATTTACTGTAAACAAATAATGTTGCCGACAATAAAACAAAAAAACCTAACGAACAATTCTTCGATAGGTTTTTTTGTAAATTATTGACGCTGTTAGTATCAAAACTAAACTCTCATATTAGATTAAAAAATAAATAAAAATACGATAATTATTTGTAGAGTCGAAATTAAGTCGTAAATTTGCAACGTTTTCAAAATGACAAAGCAGTCCTGCTTTTGTTTTTCAATCAAAAAT
>JAQTOL010000055.1 GCA_028748945.1 Paludibacter sp. | reverse complement strand
CTTCCTTCGAATAAATGCTCAAGATATAGATTCCGTTCGATAGATTACTCAAATCAAATTGATTATCAGTATATATTTCCATCAATTTTCCGGTCATATCAAAAACATCCGTTTTGAAAACTGAGTTACCTTTAAGATTTACGATTCCTTGAGTAGGATTAGGGTAAACAGAAATATTATCAACCGGAGTATTTATAATTGAATTTGAAACAGTTTTTGCATAAAATGGAGGTCTTCCGGCTTCTATCCATGCCGAATAAATCAATTCAGCCAGTGAATGGGACGCATTATGGAATAAGGTGGTTGTAAAATGAGTTTTACCCCATAAGGCAGCATAATATTGTGCTGAAGTATTGTTTCCCGACTGATTCATTGCATAGGTGTCTGCTGCAAGAACACTATCTACATAATGATAATTCGTATAAATATAATCAAAAATGTACTTATTTACATTGTTTATAAAATGAATGGAATCACCTGAATAGTTTGAAAGTTGGGATATATAATTGCTAACCATTGTTGATTCATAACGCGAATGAATGCCACTCTGTCCGGTCATTCTTCCATCATAATTTTCCGTAAGATGCAAAGGCATATGACCGTCTCCAACATAATGACCCAGATCAGATGCATCCAACATAGCTTTATGCCATTTAAGTTTACGAAAATCGACTACCAGCGTATCGTACATGTTCAGGGTTGCCCAGGGCAGAGTTCCATTATTAATCACAAAACCTGAGCCATGTATTTTAACGATTGAATCGTAGGTAGATGCAATACGTCCGTTAGAATTAAATTCTGCATAACTGTCAATATCGATATAATGTTTGGGGCTTTCATTTGAATCCGAACCTTTACGATTATCAGCATCGGACCCGTGCAGAGCAAGTGAATCACCCCATACACTAAATCCGGCCATTGAAGCGGGAAATGATTCAGGACATTTACCGCTAATGGTTTGATGACCCAACCATCCCCAGCTAACGAAGGTAAGAGATAAAACAAGAAGCGTAACAACGGGATATATTTTCTTAAACATATTATGAACGACTAAGCAAAAAAAATGGCAGAACTGGTTAATTTTTTTTTGAAGAAATTATGAATAAAAATTCAAGCCCGCAAAGATATACAAAAAAGGCAACCATGCAATATGGTCGCCGTTTTTTTCTAATGATAATATTAATAAAATTAATCATGTATAAGTCTAAAACGCTTATTATGAGTTAATTGGAAATTTCATAAGTAAACAAATACAATTTCAATAGCCCGATAATATTCTAAAAAACAAAGTTTAATTGTTATTTTTCCTTTTCCTTGCATGACTGTGTTTTATTCCGTAGCTGAAATAAATCACAAAACCAATTGCCATCCACACAAATAGTCGTATCCATGTATCTAAGGGTAAAGATGCCATAAGATAAAAACAAACAAATGCACCAAGAATTGGCACGACAGGAACCCATGGTGTTCGAAAAGGACGTGGAACATCAGGTTTTGTTTTTCGTAGTACAATGATACTGATACAGACAATTGCAAAAGCTAATAAGGTCCCGATAGAAACTAATTCACCCAATATGCTTATTGGTAATGTTCCGGCAATAATCAAGGCAACAAAACAGGTTAGAATAGTACTAATATAAGGTGTCTTAAATTTTGGATGAACTTTTGAAAAAACCGGAGGTAAAAGGCCATCTTTAGACATTGAATAAAAAATTCTGGGTTGTCCCATTAACATGACTAAAACTACCGAACTTAATCCGGCAATTGCAGCCAATTTAATGATAGGTCTTAACCAAAACATAGATGAGCCCATTGCATTGACTCCAACTGCTATAGGATCCGCTACATTTAATGTGGTATAACTCACAATTCCGGTAAGGACAATTGCAACTAAAATATAGAGAATGGTTGAAATTCCCAAAGAGCCCATTATACCTATAGGCATATCACGCTGTGGTTTTTTGGTTTCCTGGGCGGCAGTTGAAACAGCATCAAATCCAATATATGCAAAAAATATTACACCGGCTCCACGTAAAATTCCACTCCAGCCAAAATGACCTGAAACCCCGGTATTTTTGGGAATAAATGGAACCCAGTTTGTATGTTTTACAAAGAAAAAACCAATGGCAATAAATAAGATAATCACTGCTAACTTGGCAATAACCATGATATTATTAAAGTTTGCCGACTCTTTAATTCCAATAACTAATAATATGGCAATAACAGCAATAACAAACATTGCCGGAATATTTATTATAGCGGTAACATGTTGAAGGTTAGCAATATTAATACCTTGTACGGTTAATGCATTGATCAATTGAGATGTTTCTGGTTTCCACCCTACTTCCGGAACATTTACTAAAACCGTTCCGGTTGCTGCCGAAAGATGAGGAGGTATAATGATATTAAAATCTTGCAGAAAACTGACTACATACCCCGACCATCCAACAGCTACGGTAGAAGCAGCAAAAAGATATTCAAGAATTAAATCCCAACCAATTATCCATGCAAGAAACTCCCCCAGGGTGGCATATGAATAAGTATATGCACTCCCGGCTATAGGAATCATAGCTGAAAACTCAGCATAACATAATCCGGCAAATGCGCATGCTAAACCTGAGATTATAAAAGATATGACAATGCCCGGACCAGCATACTGTGCAGCTGCCTGTCCTGTCAATACAAATATCCCGGCACCTATTACGGCACCAATACCCAAAAATGTAAGATTCCAGGGTCCGAGGTGTCTTTTTAAACCATTATCATTGCTTTCTGCTTCTGCAAATAATTGTGTAAGTGTTTTTCGGATAAATAAGTCTTTAAACATAAATTAGTCAGATTTTATTTAAGTAACGGATTGAAAGTATTTTAAGTCTCAAACTTCAAAATTGATATTTTTTCGTCACAAAATTAGCATTTTCAGCCGGTTTACAAGCATATCTTGAAATTATTTTATTAATGATCTTGCTTTTACCTGCATTTTCTCCGTTTGAAAATAAATCAAATAACTGATTTTGAAAAAAAAACGACAAAATGATTTTTTTTCAAATTGTATACAATATTGTCTCCGGGATATTAGCAAAAGAGGCTATTCAGTTTCCTGAATAGCCTCTTCGTGAATTAGTTAAGCTTTTATTACATTGCATCAATTTCTTTACTGATTGCCTCGTAATCAGCATCCATCTTTAACCGATAGTATAATGTTTTAAGCGTTTTTTTGTACTCAATTTCTTTTGGTTTTAATTCAGCTGCTTTTTGGAAAAAAGGAACAGATTGTTTGAATACATCTTCTGCTTTTTTTAAGGCAGCATTATATGTTTTAACATCTTTAATCTCATTGGCTGATTCTACCATTTTAACGGCTTTGTTGTAATACAAACGTCCCTTGCCTGCATAAGCTTCCGCCAAAGTAGGATCTAATTGAAGGGCTTTATCAAACGATACAAGTGCCGAATCAATATTTCCCTGTGACTCATCCAAATTTCCTTTCACATAGCGGTATTGTGCAATATTGGGTTCGCGTTCAATCGCAGTATTCAAATATACCAACGCTTCAGCTGTTTTGCCGGAATAAATAAAATAATTTATCAAATTCTGTAAAAACCATGCTTCCGAAGGAAATTTTTCAAAACCTTCTTTCAAAGTTTTCACAAAATTTACCGTATCATTTTTAGTCACATACTCTTGATAAAGTAATTGATAAACCGCCTTTGTTTCATAATTCTTATCTTTCAAATCATTGTATAATGAAATCGCCAAATCGGTCTTTTTTGCATTAGTTGCAGCCACAGCCGTATAATACATAATCATATTATAGGTTGAATCCATTGGTATCTCATTATTCATCATGGGCAGTTTTGGTATTTCCAGAAAAACTTGAAAAGTTTTAATGGCTCCATCATAATCCTTTTTATCAAATTGTGAAGCACCATAAGCAATCAGATTCTGCTGTAAAGTATAATACTCTTTAATCTTTTCCTTAATCTCTTTAGTGTACTTTGGTTTCACTTTCCCTTTTTTATCGGGCATTGAATCTAATTTTGCCGCTTTCAAAAAATAAGCGTACGATTCCAAAATAGCCTTCCCCTTAACATCAACATCATATGGCTGTTTTATAAGAGCTTTTGCATATAAAGCATCATTTTCTTTATTACCAATCAAACCGGCAACATACCATGTTTCAGCGAGATCACTTGTAGTTGAGTCCTTCAAGGCTAAATTAATTAGCTCACGCGCTCCGGCGAAATCCGGGTTTTCCATTAAAGCCTTATTCTTTGCTTTAGAAATGTTGGATTTTTGAGCAAAAGAAAATGTAAAGCTTATCACCAAAAATAAGGATAAAATAAGTTTTTTCATGACGAGTTATTATTTTTTTAAATTAATACTATTTTGTTTAAGTGAACTGACATCATCAGGTCAGTCCACTTCTTTTAATGAATTATTCTTCTGAATCTTCAACCGATTCAGAATCATCTTCTGATTCTGAATACTCTATCGAATCTGAATTTCCGGTATTTTCTAAACCTTTGACCTCATCGTCTTCAATTTGAGTTTCTTCGATTTCTTCTACGATTAGATTGGCTGCTTCTTCAGCCGCTTCGGATAACACTTTACATACCGATGCAATTTCGTCGTTACGTTTTTCAAGGTTGATTAAACGGACACCCTGAGTAGCACGTCCCATAACCCTGAAATCAACAACTTTTAATCGAATAGTGATACCGGATTTATTGATAATCATTAAATCATTTTCATCAGTAACACTTTTGATAGAAACGAGTTTACCCGTCTTTTCGGTGATATTAATAGTTTTAACACCCTTACCGCCACGGTTTGTTACACGATATACTGGAATTGTATCTCCGTTTTCATCCAAAAGCAAATTGCCATCTTCATCAATTTCATCGAGCAATGTACGTTTTCCATAACCCAATTGGGATACGACCATAATATTCTCGCTCTCTTTCTTATTAACACAAATCATACCAACCACTTCGTCCTGACCATCATCATCCAGTGTCATTCCTCTAACTCCGGTTGCAGTACGACCCATTTCACGTACTTTCGATTCATGGAAACGTATCGCACGACCATTACGGTTTGCCATAAGCACTTCAGAATTTCCATCGGTCAAACGAACCTGAATAACCTGATCATCCTCACGTATGGTAATGGCGTTTACACCATTCTGACGTGGGCGGGAATATGCTTCCAACGAAGTTTTTTTAATTACACCGTTTTTGGTACAGAAAACAAGATAATGAGAATTAATATATTCGCTATCAGTCAAGCCTTTAACCCGAATAAATGCATTCACCTTATCGTCACCATCTATATTCAGCATATTCTGAATTGCACGTCCTTTCGAATTTTTACTTCCTTCGGGAATGTCATAAACTTTTAACCAATAACATTTTCCTTTTGAAGTAAAGAACAACATGGTATTGTGCATCGAAGCAGGGTAAATATATTCAATAAAATCTTCGTCGCGTGAATCACTTCCTTTGGAACCGACTCCACCACGATTTTGAGATCTGAATTCCGATAACGCTGTCCGTTTTATATATCCTAAATGTGATATGGTAATAATCATTTCATCATCCGAATAAAAATCTTCGGGGTTGAACTCTTCTGATGAATAAACAATTTGTGTACGACGGGCATCACCATATTTGGCTTTCACTTCCAGCAATTCGTCTTTAATAATTTGCATCCGCAAATCGACATTTGCCAAAATTTCTTTTAAGCGGGCGATAATATTCAATACTTCTTCATATTCGGCTCGAAGTTTATCCTGCTCCATTCCTGTAAGTTGACGCAAGCGCATTTCAACGACGGCACGTGACTGGATATCTGACAATCCAAAACGTTCCATCAATGCATTACGTGCATCTTCAGGGGTTTTTGATTCACGGATTAGTTTTATGGCTTCATCCAGATTATCCAGAATAATCATGAAACCTTCCAGTAAATGAGCACGTTTTTCGGCTTCACCCAGTTCAAATTGGGTGCGTCGGATGACTACTTCATGACGATGTTCTACAAAATAATGAATCAAATCCTTCACATTCAACATGCGTGGACGTCCATTCACCAGGGCAATATTATTTACACTAAATGAGGTTTGTAAGGCAGTGTATTTAAATAGTTTATTTAAAACTACGCTTGAATTGGCATCCCGTTTAATATCAACCACAATACGCATACCATCCCGGTCAGATTCATCATTGATATGGGCAATTCCTTCCACTTTTTTATCAATCACCAATGCCACAACAGCTTTAATCAACTCAACTTTATTTACCTGATAAGGAATTTCATTGATAATGATTTTTTCACGCCCCGAAGCATCCGTTTCGATTTCCACTTTAGAACGAACTACAATACGACCACGCCCGGTTTCAAGTGCTTCTTTAACACCAGCATAACCATAAATGATACCACCTGTAGGAAAATCAGGTGCTTTAATGAATTTAATAATTTCAGAAATTTCAATGTCATTATTATCTATATAAGCGACGATACCATCAACAACTTCAGTTAAGTTATGAGGGGCCATATTGGTAGCCATACCCACTGCAATACCCGACGAACCATTGACTAATAAGTTTGGTATACGACTGGGTAAAACGGTCGGCTCCTTCATTGTATCATCAAAGTTCAGTTGAAAATCAACTGTATCTTTATTGATATCAATCAGCATATCTTCCGATATCTTGCGTAAACGGGCTTCGGTATAACGCATGGCAGCCGGACTGTCGCCATCGACCGAACCAAAGTTACCTTGTCCATCTACTAAAGGATAACGTAAGGACCAATGTTGTGCCATACGAACTAATGTGCCATATATGGAAGAATCACCGTGCGGGTGATATTTACCCATTACTTCCCCAACAATTCTGGCAGATTTTTTATAGGGCTTGTCGGAATTATTTCCCAACTCATTCATACCAAATAACACCCTGCGGTGTACCGGTTTAAATCCATCACGTACATCAGGCAATGCCCGTGATACAATCACCGACATGGAATAATCGATATACGAAGATTTCATCTCTTCGTCAATATTTACCTTAATAATTCTGTCTTCGTCAATCATCTATTTTTAATTTTGTTTCTATCTGAAAAATCGCACTAAAGTACTGCTTTTTCTTGAATTTGGCAAGTGTTTCTCTATAAAAATTTCCACCAAAAACCTTGTTTTATATTCGATTATAACATATAATATTTCGACTGATAACCAGTGAAATATATTGTATTTTCTATTCAATTATTCCACCAGCCACAAAACAACCTTCAAATAACTCAGTCTTTTTTGGTTTCGATTCAAAGATACCATACACTGAAGAACCGGAACCGGACATGGAAGCATATGTTGCCCCTATATCGTATAAATTATTTTTAATTATTTCAATAGCCGGATATTTTATAAAAACGGATTTTTCAAAATCATTCTTTATCAATGATTTCCATTCTGATATTGGTTTTTTTATTAATTCGCGTAACGAAAACTCAGGGTTTTCAGGAATTATCAGGGAATAAGCTTCAGGAGTAGAAACATGTATGTCGGGTTTTACCAAAACCAAAAACTTATCTTTAAGCGTCAAATCTATTTGTGTGAATACATTCCCTGTTCCGGTAGCAAATACAGGCTTATTTTGAATAAAAACAGGACAATCGGCACCCAACTTTGCAGCCAGACGTTCGAGTTTTTTGGTAGTAATCTTTAATTCGAATAACTCGTTCAATCCTTTCAACATAAAAGCTGCATCGGATGAACCGCCTCCTAAACCTGCACCAAATGGAATTTGTTTGAAAAGCGATATATCTACTGGCGGAATCTGATATTCTCTTCGAAGCAAGCGATAGGCCCTGACAATTAAATTATCTTCGGGATCGCCATCAATCGGAATTCCGGAAGATGAAAAACTATAATCCATACAGGTTTCAGACGGTTCAATTTCCAACACATCGCTCAGACCAATAGGATAAAAGACAGTTTCAATATTGTGGTAACCATCGGTTCTACGTTCGACAACGTTTAGTCCTAGATTAATTTTGGCATTTGGGTATAAGAGCATTCTAAAACAATTTATAATTTAAATATTTCCGATTTTCCGTTTTCAATATTTGCTTTTCAGGATATTCGGGTCTCATCTTATTTGGTATCAAAAGTAATATTTTTTGAGGAATAATTAATAAAGTTATCAACATCTGTTGAAATGTTTTTTTTTGAGTTTCACAAATGTTTTGTAATTTTGAATCCCACAAAAAAATTGAAATATAAAATGGCAGAAAAACGCAATTACAGTAAGAATCCAACAAGCCCTGCTCCTATTCAGGCAAATGAATACGGAAAGTTGCCACCTCAGGCGACCGAATTGGAAGAAGCGGTTTTGGGTGCCATCATGATTGAAAAAGATGCCTATTCCATTATTTCAGAAATTTTGAAACCGGAATGTTTCTATAAAGTGGCGCATCAAAAGATATTTGAAGCCATTATGACTTTGGCAATGCATCAGGAACCGGTTGATATGCACACGGTAACCGAGCAATTGCGCAAAAGTGGTACTATTGATGACATTGGCGGTCCATATTATATTACCTTGTTGACGGCCAAGGTTTCTTCGGCTGCGCATCTGGAATATCATTCCCGCATTATTGTTCAAAAATTTCTGGCACGTGAACTGATACGTATCTCCAGCGAAATTCAAACCAAAGCTTTCGATGACAAATCGGATGTAGACGATTTAATGCAGGAAGCTGAAGGCATGTTATTTGAAGTTTCGCAACGAAACCTGAAGAAAGATGTGACGCAGATAAGTCCGGTGATCGATGAAGCCATCAAGCGGATGCAACTTGCTGCAACAAAACAAGGTGCAAGCGGGGTAGCAACAGGTTTTCATAGCCTCGATAAAATCACTTCCGGCTGGCAACGCTCCGACTTAATCATCATAGCTGCCCGTCCCGCCATGGGAAAAACAGCCTTTGTACTTTCAATGGCGAAAAACATGGGAGTTGATCACAACACTCCGGTTGCTATTTTTTCTCTTGAAATGTCAAATGTTCAGTTGGTTAACCGTTTAATCATGAATGTTTGTGAACTTGAAGGGGAGAAAGTAAAGAACGGACAATTGGATACAGCTGAATGGGCAAAATTGGACAGAGATATAAAAGAACTGATTGATGCGCCAATTTTTGTGGATGATACACCAAGTTTATCCATTTTCGAACTTCGAAGTAAAGCACGTCGCCTGGTAAAAGAGCACAAAGTTCAATGTTTGATTATTGACTATTTGCAGTTGATGAACGCAAGTGGTATGAGTTTCGGTAGCCGTGAACAGGAAGTAAGTATTATTTCCCGATCGTTAAAAGGATTGGCTAAAGAATTAGATATTCCAATAATTGCATTATCTCAGCTAAATCGTGGTGTTGAAGGTCGTTCCGGTTTGGAAGGTAAACGTCCGCAACTTTCCGACTTACGTGAATCGGGAGCCATCGAGCAGGATGCCGATATGGTTTGTTTTATTCACCGCCCTGAATATTATCATCTTACTGAAGATGCAAAAGGGAATTCCTTATTAGGTATTGCTGAGATTATTGTAGCTAAACACCGTAATGGTGCTACGGGTGATGTTCAATTAAAGTTCAAGAATGTATTTGCTAAATTTTTAAATTTAGACGATTCCGATAGTAACGATAATCCTTTTAGCGGATATCAGACAATTTCATCAAAGATGAATGATGTGGCTCCAGGTGCAGATTTCTATAATAATGGAGCTTTAATAACCCCTTCAAATCCTTTAATGGGGACAGGTAAAAACAACGAAGTTCCATTTTAATCAACAGTAGTCATAAAAAAGAAAGCAGAAAATGATGGATCATTTTCTGCTTTCTTTTTTATAAAATCAATGATTTATATTTTGTAATTTATTCGGATCGTGTTTATGTTTGAAAAATATGGCAAACAAAATTGCAACGACAAGTGAATATGCGGCGAAAGTAAACCAAATTCCGGGCCATTGAAAATCACCGTTTTCGGCTTTAAAGAAATGATCTATTAATAATCCGCTCGTCCAACTGCCTAAAATTGCACCAAATCCGTTTGTCATCATCATAAACACACCCTGAGCACTGGCCCGTATTCTTGAATCGGTTTGTGTTTCAACATACAAAGATCCTGAAATATTAAAAAAGTCAAAAGCCATTCCATAAATAATACATGAAAGGATAATCATCCAAAGTCCACCGGCAGGATTTCCAAGACCAAACAATCCAAATCGTAGTACCCAGGCAATCATACTGAATAACATCACTTTTTTAATTCCGAATCTTCTCAAAAAGAACGGAATTGTAAGAATGAAGAGTGTTTCCGACATTTGAGAAATTGACATGATAATTGCCGGATATTTGATTGCAACCAAATCCTTGTAAGCAGGAACTTTTGCAAAATCGTGTAAAAAAGTATCGCCATATGCATTTGTAAGTTGCAGGGCTGCACCCAGTAACATAGAAAAAATAAAAAACATTGCCATTTTACTGTCTTTGAACAATGTAAATGCTTTCAGACCCAACGATTCCACCAAGGTTTTTTTCTCAACCGATTTATTTACATCACATTTTGGTAATGTAAATGCATAAAATCCAAGTACAACCGATGCAATTGATGCTACATAAAATTGTATGGCTGTAGTTTCTATTCTTAATAAGCTGACTGTCCACATGGCAACAATAAACCCAATAGTTCCAAAAACCCGAATCGGAGGATATTCTTTCACAACGTCCATATTGGCTTTTTTCATGGCCGAATAACTTACTGTTATTGACAATGAGATAGTTGGCATATAGAACATCATATTCACCAGCATCAGGGTGAACATCTCCGTTGGCGTTGTCATCTGAGGAACCAGAAACAAACATATTGCGCCCATTAAATGAAATGCACCAAGAAGTTTTTCCGCATTAATCCATCGGTCTGCAATAACTCCGGCTAATGCCGGCATAAAAAGGGAAGCAATACCCATAGTCGAAAAAATAGCTCCAAATTCAGTTCCCGACCAACCTTTATTCTGAAACCAGTAACCTCCGATTGTAATGAGCCATGAACCCCAAATAAAAAACTGCAGGAAATTCATTAATGTAAGACGAAATTTTAACCCCATGATAATAATGTTTATGTATTTGATTTTGGTTATTTGATAACAAGTGATTTATTTTCAATCTATTCAGTTCATTAACTTAAAACTTTTTCTAAACACTTTTTCGTTTAATTGCATCCCTGATACTTACTGCCAGTTCATATTTTTCTTCCTCAAGTGCTAATTTAAGCATATCATTTAATTCTTCCAATGAAAGTATATTTAAGTCATCAACAGTGAGTTCTTCCAAATTTAAATCCGTAGCATTGGTATTTTCTTCAATTTCAGAAGGTTCTACCGCTACACCAACAACTTCTAAAATTTCTGATTTAATAAAAATAGGACAATCGGAACGAACAGCCAACGCAACAGCATCAGAAGTACGAGCATCTACAATAAAAGTTTTATCCCCTTTTTTAATATATAATTCGGAATAAAAAACATCGTTAATCATATCATAAATAAGCACTTTTTGCAGGTCAGCTTCAAATACATTGAGGATATTTTTAATCAAATCATGTGTTAAGGGGCGGGGTGATTTTTTGTTATTTATTTTCA
>JAQTOL010000054.1 GCA_028748945.1 Paludibacter sp. | reverse complement strand
ACGCAACCAACTTGCTCAACAGCAACCGGAAATGTAGTTCTAAACGGTTTGCCGAGTGGAAACTGGACCATTAATCCCGGAGCAATTACCGGTTCAACCTCCAGTACAACTATTTCAGGTTTAACTGCAGGAACTTATAATTACAGTGTCACCAATTCAACCGGATGTGTTTCTGCTTTAACTGCTGATATTGTTATTGCTGCTCAACCGCTGACTCCTAATGCTCCTGTTGTTTCTGTCACACAACCAAGCTGTGCTGTAGGAACAGGGACAATCACTGTTACTCTTCAAAATGCAACTGATACTTACAGCTTTGATAATGGAGTCACTTTTCAAACCGGCAATATAAAATCCGGATTAGTTCCCGGAAATTACCATGTGATTATAAAAAGCATTGGTGGCTGTAATTCTGCTGTAACTTCTGCAACAATTAATACTCTTCCAAACACTCCTGTAACACCAATTGTCGGAACAATTACGCAACCAACTTGCTCAACAGCAACCGGAAATGTAGTTCTAAACGGTTTGCCGAGTGGAAACTGGACCATTAATCCCGGAGCAATTACCGGTTCAACCTCCAGTACAACTATTTCAGGTTTAACTGCAGGAACTTATAATTACAGTGTCACCAATTCAACCGGATGTGTTTCTGCTTTAACTGCTGATATTGTTATTGCTGCTCAACCGCTGACTCCTAATGCTCCTGTTGTTTCTGTCACACAACCAAACTGTGCTGTAGGAACAGGGACAATCACAGTTACTCTTCAAAATGCAACTGATACTTACAGCTTTGATAATGGAGTCACTTTTCAAACCGGCTATATAAAATCCGGATTAGTTCCCGGAAATTACCATGTGATTATAAAAAGCATTGGTGGCTGTAATTCTGTTGCTACTTCTGAAATTCTTGTTGCGCCCACTTGTAACAATATTGATTTAGTTGTAGTGGAAACAGTTAATGCTTCAACTGTAACAATCGGGCAAACCGTAATATTCAGCATTGTTGCAACGAATAATGGTCCCGATAATGCCACCGGAACTTCTGTGGATGTCAAATTGCCAAGTGGTTTCACTTTTGTTTCAACATCAAACACGATTGGAACCTACGACCCAATAATAGGTTTGTGGACAATTGGCAACATGATTAATGGCGCCACTGAAACTCTAACTATAACAGCAACAGTCAATGCAAATGGAAGCTATACAATGACAGCTGTAATTAAATGTGATGAAGTAGAAGCTACTCTTGTAAATAATACTTCAACAGCTGAACTGGTACCTTTCGAATTTTTTATTCCGGATGCATTTACTCCCAATAGA
Source organism: Paludibacter sp. (assembly GCA_028748945.1). GTDB lineage: Bacteria > Bacteroidota > Bacteroidia > Bacteroidales > Paludibacteraceae > Paludibacter. The sequence goes on along the minus strand of JAQTOL010000054.1, from coordinate 10,390 downwards.
GATGGTTTTAATGATTTATTTGAAATCAGACACCCTGTTAACACAAAAATTGAAATTGAGATATTTAATCGCTGGGGCAATTCGGTTTATAAAAGTTCTGACTATCAAAATGATTGGGATGGAAAAGGGACAGGTAATTTTTTAGGAAAAGATTTACCTGATGGAACCTATTATTGCAGTTATAAGGAACTAAATGCTTCCTCTGGAGAAATTGTACTTAAAGGTTTAAAATATATAACATTACGGCGATAAAAGGAAATTTGTTTCTTATTACTATAATTTGAAAAGTTGTATAACAAAATAATACATAATTTGATGATAACGTGCATTATAACAAACTTGCAGAAAAGGTCTTATCTTTCGAAAATTCGATGGATATTTTTCTTCTGCCTAGTGTTTGTTGTTAATTCAGTCAAAGCACAACAAGAACCCATGTTTTCACAGTATATGTTTAATTTGATACACATTAATCCTGCTTATGCAGGAAATCGTGCTACAAATAATATTACTACTTTGTATCGAAAACAGTGGATAGGAATTGAAGGAGCTCCATCAACAGCGTCTTTGTCATGGGATAATCGCGCAGACCAAAGCAATGTTGGATTTGGATTGCAAATTTATAATGATCAATTAGGAATTGAGAATACAACCGGAATCCAGGCATTCTATTCATATCGTATTCCTTTCCAAAAATCATTCTTATCTTTAGGGTTGAGTGCTGGAGTTTTAAATTACCGTACTACTTTCTCAGATTTGTTGACTACTGTGGGTAGTGATCCTGTATTTAAAGAAGATGTCAATGGAATACTTCCTTCAGCTGGATTTGGAATTTTATATGCCACCGACAACTGGTATTTGAGTCTTTCGGCTCCGGCTTTATTGAACACAAAAATAAATGCCAATAATGAACAAAGTACTATCGGTGCAAATAATCATTACTTTCTGACAGGTGGATACATTTTCAAAATGTCCGACATTTTTGTTTTTAAACCTTCTGTATTAATGAAAGCTGTAAAAGGAGCACCGCTCGAATATGATTTTAATTTGAATGCATGGATACAGAATATTATTGGATTAGGAGTTAGTTATCGTACCGGTGATGCATTAGTAGGAATGTTTGAAATCCAAATTGCTCCTGAGTTTCGACTTGGATATGCTTACGATTACACCATCTCCAATCTTAAACCTTTCAATAAAGGGACACATGAATTAATGTTGAGATATGAATTTTGTACTAAAAAAAATCAACGCATTTTATCGCCTCGTTACTATTAATGAATAAAAATGGCTATGCTAAAATGAAACATACAATTATTATAAAAAGAGCTTTGGTAATTTGTTTATTAATAAACATTGGGTTATCCTATGCCATGACTAATAGTAATAAAACTGAAGAAATAAAGTATAGCATATTATTAACAAAGGCAGACATTGCCTACCAGAATTCAAAATATGCTGTTGCAGCTGAGTATTATGAAAATTATTTGAAGTTTTCCCCTAATTCACAACGGGAAATTCTTCCGAAATTAGCCGATTGTTATTGGCAAATGAGAGAATACGATAGAGCTTTGACGGTTTACCTGCTCAACTATAACAGCATAAATCGATCTGTAAATCAGAAAGATAAAATTAGGATTGCCGAACTTCATGCACGCAACGGGCAATATAAACAAGCGGCACAATGGCTAAATGGAGTGACTGGTTACCGATTGAAGGCAGATTTTTACAATGAGTCGGATTCTATAAATAAAATGAAGCAAGATTCCCTCAGCTGGAAAATTGGTTTTCTGAATATCAATTCTTCTTACAGGGACTTTTCACCGTTTATTGCTGGTAATACTCTGTTTTTCACTAGCAACAAACCTCTTATTATAAAAAAGAGATCTTATGGATGGGACGGTGATAATTATGCCCATTTGTGGAAAATCCCTGTTTCAGATGTCGATAGCATTCCATCTTTTTATCAATTGGATTTAAAAACTTCCAATAAAAAAAAATCGGGAAATAAGACCAAAAAGCTGGCCGGTATTTACGATTGTGGAGATAACAAATCTTTGGATAAAGCTTATCGTAAATTTATTAAAGAGTCTTCAGTAAAAGCTGATTTAAGCCCCATTGGTGAGCTGATTAAAGGACTTGATAATTTTAAATTTAATATGGGTGAGATTTCCGTTGATAAAAATAATCATATCTATTTTTCTACAAATTATCCAACAGCCGATAAGAAAGGGGTCAATCGAATTTGTCTTATGGAAGGTCTTTATACCTCAGCCGGTATTTCAAAGTTAGTCAAATTGCCTTTTGGGGATGCTAACTCCTATTCAGTTATGCACCCGGCAGTTAATTCCGAAGGAACAATCATGGTTTGTACCAGTGATAAAAAAGGGGACAAAGGAAATTTTGATTTGTATTTTTCACAACGTAAAGATATTAATCAGCCATGGGATTCACTAAAGGCTCTTGGTGATAATGTTAATACCATTGGAAATGATGTTTTCCCATCTATCACAGCAAATGGTATCTTGTATTTCAGCAGCGATAATATACCCGGATTGGGAGGTTTGGATATTTTTCGTATTCCTTTGCATGAAGCTATTTCAGGAAATGGGAAAGTCGAACATATAAGTTATCCGATCAATAGTTCCGCTGATGATTTCGGATGGACAGAACAAGATTCTACAGGTTTAAAAGGTTTTTTTACTTCCGATCGGTTGAACTACAATGATAATATCTATTGTTTTACTAATTTTCCGAATAAAATACCGAAACTTCCAAAGAAATCATTTATTGATGGTTATGTTTTTGAAAAACAATCATTAAAACCAATTGCCGGAGCTACCATTTTTTTATATAATATAAGTGAAGATACCGTTTACATTGCCAAAACCGATCAAAATGGTAAGTACCATTTCCCTGTCCTTACAACCAGTAAAGTAATAATTAAAGCAGTGGATAAAAAACACTTAAGTGATTGTTTATCATCAAATATAAAATACGAACCTCAACCGGAGGATACTATCCAAAATTCTCCCCGAAATTTATTACTTGATAAATTTAAGATTGGATTTGTCTGGAAGTTAAGTAATATACATTATGATTTTGACAAGTGGAACATTCGCCCAGATGCAATGCCCATTTTAGATAGTCTTATCATGGTTTTAAATGAACAACCAATTACAGTTGAATTAGGATCTCATACCGATTCTCGTGGTTCGACCAAATATAACCAGAAATTGTCGCAGCACCGAGCCGAATCTGCAGTAGATTACCTTATTCAGCATGGAATAAATTCAAAACGAATAACGGCCAAAGGTTATGGTGAATCTCAATTGTTGAATCGTTGTTCGGACGGAGTCCCATGTAGCGAAGAGGAACATCAGGCTAACCGAAGAACTGAAGTTAAAGTGACCGGCTATACAACTCCCCAAAAAGTCACCACAAATATCAATCCGGACAAATATAAAGAAGGAGAGGCTGTCAAAAGATCTGCTTTGCCAAAGAATTTTTTTGAAGAATGTAGATAAATTTAGTTTAAAGTTTAAAATATATTGATCATGATTCAAATTTTAATTTGAATAAAACGTTAGTGTCTTTGATGATTATATTTAAGATATTCTATTGTATATCTATTATTTACTGTATTTATATAATAATAGTACCCTCCTAATGTTAATTAAATATGATTTTTATTTTTGGATTAAACCTTTCCTCAGAAAATGGTTTGTAGTGGTTTGTAAACAAAAGTAAATCAGCTTTGAATGAAGTAAGAAGTTGCTCTCAATCAGTATTATAATGTTGAATAAAATTAAATTTAGAAATATTGTACTATTTGTGGAATAGTATTGGTATATTTAAGCTATATTTGCAGAAATAATTCACTAATCATGAGGATAAATTCAAAAGTTCGGTACGGTCTGCGAACTATGATTGAAATTGCGAGTTCAACAGAACCCAATGGTATGTTGCAAAAAGACATTGCAAAGAATCAAAATATTTCATTGAAATACCTTGATCCAATAATATCTGCTTTAAAATTAAAGAATTTAATTGCCAATTCCAAAGGTAAAGGAAGCGGTTATATATTGACGCGTCCAATTGAAGATATTAGTATGTTTGATATATTTACTGCTTTTGAGCAAATATCCATTATTGAATGTATAAATAATTGCGGATTTTGCGAAAGATCTACTCATGAGTGCAAAGCTAAAAACTATTGGAACGAATTTAGAGAAGAATTTTGTAAAATTCTGAAAAAAAGGAATCTTGCACAAATCATCAATGAAACATATTAAGAGTGTAATCATTCATGAAATACTTAAATTGATTTGTATTGTTTTAAAGTATAGCACGATTTGCAAAATCTGTAGTTAATGTTCTTTTATTTGGATTTTGATAATATACTTTTTTGCAATGATAATGGCTTTCCCACCCTTTCCAACCATTCGTTTATGTCTTATCAGAATAACTGAATGAAACAGCTAAAGAATAATATCGTTTTGACAACTTACAAAATAATTAATTTAGCTTTACTACCTACTTTTATGAATAGGTTTTCATTTTTAAATGTTAAATATAATTGATTTTGTTATGATTTATCATTGAAATGCGATTTATTTATACTTTATTCTTATTATTCAATCTCAATAAATGACAAAACATAATTAAAAGATGATGTAAGAGAAGTGTTTTTATTTTTATCTTTGGTGAAAACTCCTTTTATATTTGTGTATATTGTTGAAATGTAAGTTAGTATATATAATTTAATGTGCATAAATTGATCTCATAATTTAGAACATATGATAAATTATCAAAAAACATCCTACTAAAGTTATAGCATAGATATATTTGTTTTATATTTGCAGAAATATTTCTTTAATTTTGAGAATCAACACAAAAATACGGTACGGCTTAAGAGCGATGGTTGAGATTGCAAGATCGAATGAACCGAATGGAATTTTGCAAAAAGATATCGCGAAGAATCAACATATTTCTTTGAAATATTTGGATCCCATCATTCTGGATTTAAAACAAAAGGGTTTGATAGTTAATTCAGGAGGAAGAGGGAGTGGATATATAGTTACACGTCCTGCTGAAGATATTACGATGTTGGATATTTACACAGCTTTTGAACAAATAACGATTATCGAATGTATTAGTAATCCCTGTTATTGTGACAGGTCAATGAATAATTGTAAAGGGAGAAGTTATTGGAATGAGTTTCGGTCAGAATTCTGTGAAATATTAGAAAAAAAGACTCTCGCTCAAATTATACATGATACATATTATGAATGCATTCATGACGAATCTGTTCAAATAAATTGATATTTAGAAATTACCTTTTTTTTGAATTACAATACTACTAATGTTATAGTATAAGTATATTGCCGATAAATACTACATTTGAAATTGATATTTTTTTATTTTCTCATACTACTAATGTTATAGTATAGATATTAATGAGATTTTGAAAAATAGAATTGTAAAAATTATAAAACAATTAAATAAAAGAAGATTATGACAACTAAACAATTAAAAATGAGTTTGATCTGCCTGGTTTTAGGCTTGATGTTCACAACAACTCAAATTAAGGCACAAGCCTTAAAGATAAATCCCCGTACGTCTACAATGACAATATTGGGTACAACAAATGTTCACAATTTTGAAACTAAGGTTACTCAAATAAGCGGAGAGTTGGTGATAAATAGTGAAAAAAAGGTAGAAAAGTTATTTGTACAAATTCCTGTCAAATCGATTAAAAGTGCTGAAAAATTGATGGATACCAAGACCTATGAAGCTTTTAATGCAGATAAAAATCCGAACATCAGTTTCCAACTTACTGATGCTTCAGCTGTAAAACTTAGTAGTAAAGAAATTGAAGCTACAGTTATCGGTAATCTGACAATGGCCGGAATTACAAAAAAAATCGCTTTTAAAGCTTCGGGTGTTAGCACTAAACAAGGATTATTTGAATTTAAAGGTAGCATTCCTTTAAAGATGACCGATTTTAAAATGAGTCCTCCGACTGCCATGATGGGAATGATGCGGGTAGGTGATGTAATTACACTTAAGTATGACATTTATCTCGAAGGTAATCAGCAAATAAGTGCCCTGTTAGATAAATAACAATTGATGTATTAATAAGAATTTCAAAGCACTTCTGATCACTACATATGATTATGAGAGTGGATATTTATATAAAAATCAAAAAATCAAAAAATCATCTTTAACAAAATTATCAGAGAAAATGAAAAAAACTATTCTTACCGCAGTTGCTGTAATTTTTATAAGCAGCTTTGCAATGGCACAATTGCGTCCAACAGATCAGACTGGTGTTAATATGTTTGAAACACCAAAAACAAACATTGAATTTACAGGTCCAAGTGTTGGATTTGGGGGATCTTTTTCAATGCCTTATACAATGTTGACAAATAGCAATGTATTTACAGGAGATGCAGATCCACTTTTAAGTGATCCAGCTAAAAATACACAGGCTCTTTTCAAAAATGCTCCTAACTTCGGTTTGTCAATGGCAAATTTATATATCAACAGCTATTTGGCCGATGGTGTTACATTGCAGGTTACATTGTATTTAGCATCAAAACATCATAATGAAACATGGGTAAAAGGTGGTTATGTTCAATTCGATAAATTGCCATTTTTGAAATTGGATTTATTGGACAATATCATGAAATATACTACTATTAAAATGGGTCAAATGGACGTAAACTACGGTGATGCTCATTTCCGTCGTTCAGATGGTGGTAATGCAATTTACAATCCATTTATGGAAAACTATATCATGGATGAGTTTGCAACTGAAATTGGTGCAGAAGCCGATGTGAACTACAATGGAATTATCGGATCATTATCTGTAACAGATGGTCAGTTAAATCCTAACCTGGCTGTTATTGACACTACAGTGGCTGCTAACAAATATTCTAACGGTATCAAAAACCCGGCATTTATTGCAAAATTGGGTTACGATAAACAATTTACTGATAAATTCCGTGCCCGTTTAACTGGTTCTGTTTACACTACAGCCGGTTCAGGTTCTAATACATTGTTTGGTGGTGACCGTACCGGTTCTAATTATACTGCTATTATGTACAATGCTGCTCCTGGTACTACAACTGCGTTTGGTGGACGTTTCAATCCGGGTTTGTCTGATAGATTGACTACTTTTATGGGTAACTTATTTTTGAAATATAACCTGACTGATGGTCTTGCAGTTGAATCATTTACTACATTGGAAGCTGCAAGTGGCGCTAAAGCATCTGAAGCAACTAACAGAGCAGCAAATCAATTCGCTACTGACCTTGTATTGCGTTTAGGAAAATCAGAACAATTCTTTGTTGGTGCTCGTTACAACACTGTTAGTGCAGATGTTGCAGCTGCAACAAATTATAAAGTAGGAATTAACCGTATGGCTATTTCAGGTGGTTGGTATGTTACCAAAAATATTATGGCAAAAGTTGAATATGTAAACCAAACATATACAGGATTCCCTGCTAAAACAATTAATGATGGTGCAGAATTTCATGGATTAAGCGCTGAAGCCGTTCTTTCGTTTTAATAAATTGTTTTAATAAATTGTTTTAATAATTATGGCCGGTAAGAACATGTTTCTTACCGGTTTTTTTGTAAATAAATTCTATCTTTGCGTCATGAAAAGACAATGGGCAATTCTGTTAGTATTAATTTTTTCTCAATATTTGATCGGGCAAACAATTGTTACGGTAGAGCTACAAAAAAGTAGTTCTCTGACCATTCATGGGTCAACGAACCTTTCAAAGTTTAAACTCATACAAAGCGGTGAAAAAATGCAGCGAAAGGCTCAAAATTCAATTTTAACACAGGTTCAAAACAGAATTAATCTGAGTCAGAATCAATTTCCTGTTGCGCTTAAAAATTTCAGTTCAGATAATATTGTCGCATTGAGAGGATTTTTAAATCTGATGAGATGGGAAGAATACCCCAATATAATCATTCAGCTAAATTATTTCCAGATACAAGCTGCACCTAATAAAACACAAGCCACAGCGGTCAAAGCCAACCTAAATTTTACCATCACAGGAGTGACAAAAACCTACAATATTCCAATAAGTGCCACAAGTACCGGTAATCAATATCATATTGATGGTAATTTAAATATCAATATTCGTGATTTCGGTTTAGAACCGCCGGTAACCATGATGGGATTAATCAAAGCAAATGAATGGATTAATGTAGATTTCCATTTAAATTTTAAAATAACTATCGTTTGATTTGAATCAACAGTCATATTTCAGATAGGTAAAGAAAAGATATATATTTAGGGCGTCAAACGAGAATTATTTCGTTTGACGCTTTCTTTTTCTGTTATTTGCATCTCATTATAGTCTGAATATTTTTTGAAAATCAGTTTTTAAGTATATTTGATTATAACCAACTGTTTTATATACATAAATAAAACATAAAAAAGTTAACCGCAGGGTAATAAATTTAAAATAATTTCGTTAATTTGTACAGTCATTTAACCGAACCTACACTGTGACAAAAAACTACCCGCTCAAACTTAGTATTTTCTTACTAATACTTCTATTCTCATGCAAATCGCGAGAGAAAAAGGAGCTACCAACATATACAGTTACCAAAACAGATTTTGAAGATTTCCTGACAATCGATGGATTGGTTGAGCCGGTTCAATCAACAACCTTTGGCTGTCCAAGAAATTCAGATGGCTATATAACGTATATCATCGAGGATGGAGCTTATGTAAAAGATAGTGAAGTGGTTTGCATAATTGATGATAAAGATCTGAAACAGAGATATGATGAATCACTTGTAAACTTAGAAACTGCCAAAGCCGAATTAAATAAAACCAAAGCCAATTTGGATTTACAATATGCCTTAATGGAAGCCCAGGTCAAAAACAATGCCGCTGAAACCGATATTGCGAACCTTGACTCGGCTCAAATAAAGTACTTGTCACCTGTACAACGAAAAATCAAAGAGCTTGAACTGGAGATTGTATCAATCGAAAAACACAAATTGGAAAAAAAACTAAAATCACTTGCCATTATCAATCAATCGGAATTAAAAAAGACCGAATTCCAGATACAAAGGCTAACTAACGATATTAAAAGCTCGAAAGAACAACTGGATGGATTAGTCGTTAGGTCAACCCGAAGTGGAATGGCATCCAGAGCTATGCATTATAGTGGAAGAAAAGTTCAGATTGGTGATAATGTATGGAATGGGATGGCTGTTGTAAATATCCCTGATTTGACTAAAATGAAAGTAAAGATTATAGCATCTGAAAATGATTGTAAACGAATAGATGAAAACGACGCGGTTGAATACATCTTTGATGCAATGCCAAAAAACAAAGCATGGGGAAAAATAGTAAAGAAATCTCCTGTTGGACAACCTGTTAAACAAAATTCAAAAGTAAAGATTTTTGAAATCGAAGCTTCAATTGATACAGCAAAAATGCTCCCCGGACCGGACTTAACAACCAAATGTAAAGTGATATTAAAGCGTATAAAAGATACGATCGTAATACCACAAATTACGATTTTCGAACAGGATTCGATGAAAGTGGTTTATGTAAAGAAATCGGACAAATATGAGATGCGGCAGATAATAACCGGCTCTTCATCTCAAAACAGAGCTGTTGTTGTTGCCGGATTACATGAGAAAGAAAAAATATCATTCATAAAACCGGGTTCTGATTTAATTGAAAATAAAACATTATTGACTAAAAGTATTTTGAAGAAATTTAAAAATTATAAATAGTACCAACATATTTCAATTCAGGGCGAATATTCCTATTATTTCCACCGCTTAAATTCAAACTGAATAGAATAACAACTTAAATTTATATACATGAGAAAGAATTTTTCGGTAAATCTTTATCAACTGGGCTTACTCCTTTTGTTTATGAACTTCTTGTGGGCTTGTAACCATGAACAAGTGAAAGAAGTGCCTGTAGGGAAAGTAATTAAAGGCACTTTCCGTCTTGAAATTTTTGAAGAGGGAGAAATTGAAGCCATTCGGTCAACCAATGTAACGGCTCCTGCCATCTCCTGGCGGTATGGAATTATGAAAATTACTCAAATCGTGAAAGATGGCAAGGAAGTAAAAGCTGGTGATACACTAGCCGTTTTTGATCCATCAGAAATAAGAAAAGCAGTTAGTGAAGCTGAAGCAAGGTTGGGTATGAGCAAAGCCGAACTTGAAAAATTAGGAGCGCAGCAACAATCCGATTTAGAAGAGCTTAAAGCAGATTACGAGATCACACGCATATCGCAGGAAATATCCAGGATTCGGTTTGAATCTGCAGGATATGAAGCCGATATTAAGAAAAAAGAAATTAAGCTAAACCTCGAAAAAGCCAATACTGCACTTG
>JAQTOL010000053.1 GCA_028748945.1 Paludibacter sp. | reverse complement strand
GATAATGATGTGTTTGTTTCGTTTGCCATAGCCAACCGCGAACCGACACGTACCAACTATACCGATGGTTCAGCAGCTACCTGGCCGACATCTGAAAGGTTGTACGACACGGAAGCCGGATATAAATTTCATAATAAGATATTTTCGTTGGGAGTGAATGCCTATTTAATGTATTACCGCAATCAATTGGTGTTGACCGGTAAGATTAATGATATAGGGGAGATGCTCACGGAGAATATTCCGCTTAGTTACCGTTCGGGAATTGAATTCATGGGAAGTGTGAAACCTTTTGACTGGTTGCGTTGGGACGCTTCGGCAACACTGAGTCATAACCGCATAATCGGGTTTAATGAGTTTGTGGATGTATATGATGCCGATTGGAACTGGACAGGACAAAATACCAATAATCTGGGGAATACCCCGATTGCCTTTACCCCCGATTTTCTGGCAAACAGTATGCTCACGTTTACTAAAGGTGATTTCGAAGCCGGACTTCAGTCATTTTATGTGGGAAAACAATATATCGACAATACCGGAAGCAATGACCGTTCGCTGGACGCGTATTTTGTAAATAACCTGCGATTGAGTTATAATTTGCCGGTAAAAGGCATCCGTGGAATAGCCTTCACCGTATTGCTGAATAATTTATTTAACGAACAATATATCAGCAATGCCTGGACTTATTCCTATTACCAGGGTGACACACCGGCAACTGCCGTACGATACAACGACTTTGGATTTTACCCGCAGGCCGGCACCAATGTGTTGGTGGGAATAACAGTGAAATTATAATTTACTTTCCATAGAATAATTATTAAAACAGGCTGTTGTCCAATCCGGACGGCAGCCTGCTTTTGTGGTGGATAAGGATGACAGAGTTGGAACTCTGTCATCTTCCCAGGAACGCCCGTTTTATTATATCATTAATAGCAGATATTTATATTCCGGGAAAAAATTACGATTGCCTAAAATAAAGTATCTACCTTTGGAAAATATTTTATCAAATTACAGCAAAAGTATTATAATTATAGCCGCTATTACAAAAAATAGCAGTTTTTATACACACTAAAATCCGATATGGAAGACCTTTTTCCCGATCAAAGATATACCAGTAAAGGAGAGCCCGAACTGGGTATTGGCATAGTAACTGAAACCGGTAACCGAAAGGTTCAACTCTATTTTCCCCTTTCCAACGAAAAGCGAACATATGCCGTGGAAAGTGCGCCTTTGCGAAGAGTAGTATTTAAACCCGGCGATACACTGGTAGATACAAAAGGCATATCCATGCTCGTTCAGCAAGTTAAACTCGAGGGAGAGCTTTACATGTATTACGGAAATGACCGAAAATTGTCGGAAGCAGCGCTTGGTAATATGTCTGTAACGCATGGTGTGGAGGATCGGCTTTTTATGGGTGATGTTGATACAGCTCAGGCATTTGCTTTGCGCAGAGAGACATTGCAACACGATTATAAACGGAGATTATCGGCAGTAAAAGGATTTGTAGGCGGAAGAATAGACCTTATTCCTCATCAACTTTACATTGCGCATGAAGTGAGTTCGCGCTATGCTCCCAGGGTGTTGCTATCCGATCAGGTTGGTTTGGGTAAAACCATTGAAGCTTGTTTAATACTTCATCGTTTGTTGTTGAGTGGTCGTATTTCGAGAGTGATTATTCTTGTTCCCGAATCATTGGTACATCAATGGTTTGTAGAAGTGCTTCGTAGATTCAATCTGTGGTTTAATATTTTTGATGAAGAACGCGCTGCTTCCCTCGATGGAAGTGCTCCGGATGGTAACCCTTTTCTGGACAATCAATTAATAATTTGCAGTACGGAGTTTCTGGCCGGTTCGGCAAAACGGGCACAGCAAGCCATCACGGCCGGTTGGGATATGTTGGTAGTAGATGAAGCACATCATCTGGAATGGTCTTTTGAGTATGTAAGTCCGGAATATGCCGTAGTGGAACAATTGAGCAAAGTGGCAAGGGGATTATTGCTTCTCACCGCCACACCTGAACAATTGGGTGAAGAGAGTCATTTTGCACGACTCCGGTTGCTGGATCCAAACCGCTATGCGAACTACGATGATTTCATAAAAGAGTCTGCCAATCCTTCGGATATTGCCAATATAGTAGAAAAACTACACTTGAGGAAAAATTTGCTTGCTGATGATAAAAAATTACTAACAACATTATTTTCAAAAGAAAGAATACAGTCGTTGGCACGGGGCGGCGATGTAGCAAAAGATAAACTGATCGAAGATTTATTGGATCAACATGGTCCGGGTCGCGTATTATTCCGGAATACCCGTTCGGCTATGAATGGATTCCCAAACCGAAAACCGCATCTGGTTCCCATAACGCTGACAGGAGATCAGAGCTTGTGGATTCAACGGTTGACAAACGAATTTGCCAACGATACAGACTCATTTGAAAACCCTGAAGAGCAACAATACTGGTTTGCTGAAGATCCACGTGTACAGTGGTTATTAAAAATTCTAAAGGAAAGCTATCCCGAAAAAGTATTGCTTATCTGCAGGAGTAAAGAAAAGGTATTGGCACTGGAAGAAGACCTGGCAAAGCGCACGAGCATGAAAACCGGCGTTTTTCATGAAGATCTCAGCATTGTACAACGGGATAGAAATGCGGCCTGGTTCTCGGAACCGGATGGTGCTCAACTGTTGCTTTGTTCTGAAATTGGCAGCGAGGGACGAAACTTCCAGTTTGCCCACCGGCTCATTCTGTTTGATTTGCCCCTTCATCCCGAATTGCTGGAACAACGCATTGGTCGTCTGGACAGAATAGGTCAAAGGGATGATATTCAAATTTATATCCCTTACATTATCAACAGCCCACAACACAGGCTTGTAAGATGGTTTCACGAAGGTTTGAATGCTTTTGAAGAAAATCTTGAGGGTGGAAATGAGATATCCAAATTATTCAGTAACCGGCTGCTTGAGCTAATCAAATCAGAAACATGGGCAGATGCCTGTCCCGAACTGGAAGCTTTGATTGCCGGGACGTCCACCTTCAGAAATGAACTACAGAAACGTCTTGCCGACGGTCGTGACAGGTTGTTGGAAATGAATTCTTTTCGACCATTGATAGCAATGAAACTGGTGGAACAAATTCAGACGGAAGACAGTGACAGAAGCCTTGAAATGTATATGACCAAAGTCTTTAATCAGTTCGATGTGGAAATGGAGGACCTTGCTGCACGAACTTACTTTTTGCAACCTGCTTCCGAAATTACCGGGGTGTTTCCATCCATTCCGCCCGAAGGGATATCTGTAACATTTGACAGAAAACGGGCACTGAGTCGCGAAGATATCAGTTTCCTCAGTTGGGATCATCCGATGGCTACAGGTGCTATCGATATGGTATTAAGTTCGGGAACCGGAAGTGCCGGCTTTGGCATGCTGCGGGGAACCAACGGTCCCGGTATTTTGCTTGAATTGCTTTTTGTGCTTGAGACAACAAGCGAGCAAAGCATCTATGTTGACCGTTTCCTACCCAATACGCCTATTCGTATTGTTGTGGATCATACCGGCAGAGAAGTAACAGAGAAGTATCCTGTTGAATCATTAAACAAAAACTTAACATCAGGCGATATAGATCCTTTGCTGGATAATGAAAGCCTGGTGGAAACAATTTTGCCCGATATGATTTCGGCAGGTCAAAAGATAGCTGAAGTTCAGCGTACCCTGATAATAGCAAAAGGAATGCAACGCATGAACCTCACGCTGAATCATGAAATAGACAGACTGAAAGTATTGCAGCAAAAAAACAAGAATATCCGACCCGAAGAAATTCAACTGGCCCTTGATGAACAACTTACACTGGCAACGCTTATTCAGTATGCAAGAGTAAGGCTGGATGCCATTCAATTGATTCTGTGCAGGTAATAGTAAATTTGATATAAGCACAAAAAAGCCCTATTTTTGTGTTTGATAATAATTAAAAATAAAATTATGATTCGATTAAATGTATTTATCTCGGTAGAAGATGTAAATCTCAGCAAAGTATTGGATGCTGCTAAAGAATTGACCGCATCGTCGGTGAAGGAAGATGGTTGCATTGCCTATGATGTGTATGAAAGTGCAACACGTCCTAATGTATTGCTTATTTGCGAAACATGGAAAGACAGCGAAGCATTGTCAAATCACGAAAAAGGAGCTTCTTTCATAAAAAACAGTGCCATCCTGAAAGAGTTTACAAATATCAAACTCGAAAAATTCGAATTTTGAATCAGATGGTTTACAAGTGATTGTATGACTTCAAGTCCTACCATCACCGAACAGGGTTTTGCCCGATTAAAGAATCATAAATACAACATTAATGCTATCAACCAAACTTCAACTTCAGGATAAATTGCCACTCACCTGTTCACGAAGAGGAACTTGCTGTCATGGCAACCTGGTGATGCTAAACCCGTGGGAGTTGGCTTGTCTGGCCGGTGAGAAAAAAATGACACCCGGTGAATTTCGTGACTTATCCTGTGACTATGGGGGGATACGTTTACGCTTTGATGGAAAAACCAATGGACAGGGGAAAAAAGCCTGTAGTCAATACCTGGATGATATTGGTTGTAGTGTACATGTAGCGCGTCCGTTGGCCTGCCGGTTATTTCCGCTCGGTCGTCAGATGCAAAATGATGACCTTAACTATATGTATCAGGGTGAACAATTTCCTTGTCTGGAATTTTGTCCAGAAGTTACCAAACTGCCTTATTTAACGGTTAGTGAATATCTCGCAGACCAGCAGACAGAAGCATTAGAGATGGCTCAAAATGAATATTTAAAACTCATGCAAAACTTAGCTGATATTGCATTTGAGCTGCTTCTCGATACGGGCTTAGCTGCATCGGGCGATACCGAAACATTGCCTCAGTGGCGGATAATGGGCAACCAACTACCGGAAGATTTAGCAAAAAGCATTGGTCCTGAGTGGTTGGACAGTTTGATGATACCCGACATTTCCCTTGAATCTGAAGATCCCGTTTCATATGCCCTGAAGCATCATGATTTACTCCGATTAAAAGTGCAGGAAAAAATGGGAAACTTACAAACCTTCCCGGAATTACATGATGCATCGGTTTTAATTATGGGACTGGCATTACATCTTGCACGTGCTTTGGGAGCAAAACCGGAAATACTTGCCGAACATTGGATCAATACGGCAAAGCTTCATGGGGCTATGGAATAATGAATGCCTGATATTTCCACCGGGGATGACAGAATTTCAATTCTGTCATTTCCCGGAATTATTCTTATTATTTTTCCCGTTGGTTTCAATTCCGACCATTTCTGCTGACTGAACCGGTATAGACATAGTCGGAACTCTATCATCCCACCTGATAAGCTCTCAGGCTCCTCAGTATGTTCCCTTTGCTGAAAAAAAAGAATCTCAATTCTCTGTTAATACAACCAATGGTTGTCAAATAACAACAATAAATAGCAAAATTGCAACTAAAAGTATCTGTATTTTTATTGATTCCGGAAATGAATCCCACTATCTTTGCGTCGATAAATTAAAACACAAAAACGTATTATGTTAACTACTAAAATGATTGGCAATAAAATTGCCGAAGCCCGGAAGAAAAAAAACATATCTCAGGCGCAGCTTGCTCAGCAACTATTTATCAGTTCACAGGCGGTAGGAAAGTGGGAGCGGGGAGAATCAATGCCTGATATTATTACGTTGAACCGTCTCGCGGAAATTCTGGAGGTTGATCTTAATTATTTTTCGGAAGGTTTCCAGGCGGCGGGCGATGAAACGGCTTTAAAGATGACAGACGGTATCGACACTAAACAGCAAACACTACAGGAGGAAGCCAGCCTTTCCCGTTCGCAGGAACAGCAAATGTTGACCAACTTTAGCGGCAGCAATTTGCCGGAGAGTGACTTTGCAGGCGTTACCGCGCGGAAAGGAAAGTTTTCAGGAAGTGCATTACGCGGTTCCGACTTTTCGGGTGCGGACTTAACCGGCAGTACGTATATGGGCAGTGATGTGCGGGGGGCTGATTTTTCGGGTGCTGACCTGACCGGAAGTTCGTTTAAGGCCAGTGATATGCGAGAAGCCAATTTTGACAGTGCAAATCTGACAAACTCCAGGTTTTACGCTCTTGATCTGGCGGATGCGAGCTTCAATAAAAGCATTCTTGTTAGCACGGAATTCAAAGCGGTGGGGCTGGAAGGAGCTAAATTCATCGATGTTAAACTGATTGACGTTAAGCTAATTGTGAACGACCTGAGAAAAACGGTTTTTGAAAGATGTATCTTCAACGGAGTTGACTTCAAACATTCCGATCTGAGAGGATTATGCCTGGACGGGCAGACTTTTATCGGAGTTAAATTTGACGGTACTGCACTGAACGACGTTACATTCAGGGGTGCGACACTCAAAAATGTATCTTTCCTTGCGACGCGTGCCCTGACTAATAAATATTACCGTGCCCTCAAAACCATCTGCTTTGACGGTGCGATGATGGATAAGTTGACCTACGCCACACTCAAAGGCATGGTGGAAGTAGATTTGTCAAGGGTTATAGTTATTTAAATTGAAGGAGAAATGAATATGCAAAACAAAGCAATCCGGGTAAAAGGACTGAAGAAGTCCTACAAGCAACTTGAAGTTCTGAAAGGGGTGGATTTCGAGGTGGAACAAGGCAGTATCTTCGCTTTGCTCGGCTCCAACGGTGCCGGTAAGACAACCATTGTCAAAATCCTGACCACACTATTGAAACAAGACAGCGGAACTACCATAGTAAACGGATTCGACCTTGTATCAGAACCCGACCATGTAAGGCAGTCGATCAGCCTGACCGGACAATTTGCCGCCGTGGACGAAATTCTGACCGGGCGGGAAAATCTCAGTATGATTGCCCGGCTGCGGCACCTTAGTCATCCGCGTCAGGTGGCGGATGATTTACTTAAACGCTTCAGTTTGACTGAAGCAGCTGATCGTGGAGTTTCCACTTATTCGGGAGGCATGCGCCGCAGGCTCGACATCGCCATGAGCCTTGTAGGAAAACCACAGCTCATTTTTCTCGACGAGCCGACCACCGGACTTGACCCCGAGGGACGTATTGAGGTTTGGAAGATTGTCAAAGAACTTGCCGACGGAGGCACGACAGTATTCCTGACCACGCAGTATTTGGAAGAAGCCGAGCAACTTGCCGATCAAATTGCCATTCTTCACGAAGGTAAAATTATTGTGAGCGGTACACTCGCAGAACTGAAAAAATTGTTCCCGCCTGCAAAGGTGGAATATATTGAAAAACAGCCGACATTGGAGGAGATTTTTCTCGCCATCATTGGCCAAAAAATGGAGGAAAAATAAATGGAAACGATAAAGAACTATTTTTTCATGGATTTGAGTGTTATGCTTGGACGTTCCATGCGTCATATTTTTCGCAGTATGGACACCATCATCACGGTGACCATCACACCCATCGCGATGATGCTCCTGTTCGTCTATGTGTTTGGTGGTGCCATACAAACCGGTACGGCAAACTATGTAAATTATCTGCTGCCAGGCATCCTGCTGATTGCAATTGCAAGCGGTATCGCTTACACGGCTTACCGCCTGTTTATGGATATGCAACGGGGTATATTAGAGCGGTTTCACTCTATGCCAATTGCTCGTTCCACCGTACTGTGGGGGCATGTGTTGACCTCCCTGGTCTCAAATGCCATTTCAGTTGTCATAATCATTCTCGTGGCGCTCATAATGGGCTTTCGTTCGTCGGCGGGGGTGTTGTCATGCCTTGCGGTAGCCGGTATACTTACGTTGTTTACACTGGCCCTGACCTGGATTGCAGTGATTGCCGGACTTTCAGCCAAATCGGTGGACGGTGCCGGCGCCTTTTCCTATCCCATAATCTTCCTGCCGTTTATCAGCTCGGCATTTGTGCCTACCGGTACGATGCCGTCGGCAGTTCGGGCCTTTGCCGAAAACCAACCGGTGACCTCGATAGTGAATGCCATGCGTGCGTTGTTGTCAGATCAGCCGGTCGGAAATGATATTTGGATCGCTGCTGTGTGGTGCATCGGGATTATGCTTGTGGCATATTTCTTTGCTATGAGAGTGTATAAAAAACGGGTGTAAAAGATTGTTATTGCATTACAGTTATTCATGTTAGCAAAATTCCAATATGCAAATTGTGGCTGACATTCAGCAAAATAAATCCTATGCAGGCTGTTGTTCAAAACGGACAGCAGCCTGTTTTTAATAGAGACCTTTATAATTGTATTAGCAATTTACTTGTTGTAAAAGGGGATGGGTAGGAAATTAATTAATAATATCTCCTTTGACATTAGCCAACTTTTCGCGCCATTTTTGGAGTTCCTCAGGTGTTAGTCTCCCCCATTCTGTTATTTCGCCCACGATTTTCAATGGTGCACGGGTGCGATATGAACGTGTCGGATTGCCGGGAAATTTTTTATCAGTAACGTTCGGGTCATTTTCAAAACTCCCTGTCGGTTCAACGATATAAACACGTTCATGTCCATCACCTTTAGCTAATGCCGCAGCAAGTCCCGCCCCATTTATCAAAGCTGTGAAATAAATGTGATTCATTATGACTTCGGCTTTGTAATTAGACCTGTTCCCAGCCGTCAATAAATCGCCAACCTGCAAATCAGCTTTTGTTCCGTGATAAAAGGGACCGTTATCAGACAATTTATCCATAAACGAGATTGCTAATTCATGATTCTTTTTTGCATTGTCAGAATCGCTTAAGTCCTCATAGCATTTGGCGATGTTCGAATAAAGAGAAGGAAAAGCCCCCTTCACATTGTCGTTATTTATTTTTAATGCAAACTGCAAAGATGTTTCGAACCACTTTAATTTGTCGGGAACATTTATTTGATGTCGGGCCACATAGTAAGCGGCAGTAAATTTTTCAAAGTCGTCTGTCGCTTTGTTCCAGGCTTGAAGAAATATTCTACTCGCTTCTTCAGGTTTACTTTCTTCTTCCAAGTTCATACCTTGAAGGCAAAGTTTAACTATATTGTTGTTTGGGTTAAATTCCATTTTCTAATTAGTTAGTCTGTTAATTATTGTACTATCAATTTGGGTGTTTTTCCTTATACGGTTAATGGTCACACAATGATCTCTGACATCTTCGTGTTTGAATTCACCGTTTGCGGGAGCAAATTTAATTAAAAGCCACAACGACCTAGGCTTTGGGCATTTGGCATTATCCGTTACAAGGAATGTTCCATTTGCCCCTGCCTGCAGCAGGCAGGGGAGCATTCGCTGTCGTGATCCCGATAGCTATCGGGAGACAAAGTGAATTGAAAATCAGCGAAGCTAATGCGGGAGCAATCCGTGATAGCTATCGGGGTCAGCCAGCCAATAAACATACGAGGCGTGTGTTATGTGTTAGGCGTTTGATTCGACTTTTTCTTCCATGCACGAATCTTTTACTATAGATCAGCATTATTTTTTTACTAATTTCTGATTCGTAATCTGTCCATTTTCTTTTACAATTTGTAAAATATATAAACCTTTGTCAATATCAGAGATATTTATAATCTGATTTTCAGCAAGGCTATTACAATCTTTTGAATAAACTAAAACAGCATTTACAGAGTACAAATCAATTCTTTTAACACCGACTTGCTGAAAGTGGATTTCATTCGTTGCAGGGTTGGGGTAAATAACATTCTGGCTTTTATCCACTTGTATTTGATTCGTATTTGCCAATTTATCAGAATAATAGCAATTAATTTTTTCATTAGAGTTTCCTCTTTCAAACAGCTTGTCATCTACATACTTGAAATCATACCAATATATTATGTGTAAATTAGGATCATATTCAACTATTCGTTCCGGTTGATTATTTTTATAAGTATATTTCTGTGTGGACCTCCAGTATTCAACCCAATTATAATTCTGCCAGTCAAGTTCAACATGCTCCATAGTACATGAGTCGTCATTAAAAACATAAGTATGTTTAAAGTCGTAAACCCAGATTCCAATATGAGAATAATCAATGAATTCAGTCAACCTGTTTTTAGTATCATACGCATAAGTCAATTTACTTAAAGGAGAGAATGACCCATCGAAAGCAATCCAGTCATAATTTGTTTCTTCCTTTATTTTCCAATTTTCATTGTAGTAAGATATTCTTTTACTTGTTTTTTGCAACTCACTTGTCTTGATATAGTTATAGTATTTTATTTCTGTTATAGTATTTTGATTATATTCATATTCATTTACATACCTTTTTACCCAATTTGTGCTATCATTCCACCATAAATACTCAATACTTTTTGTTAACTTATTGTTTAGGTAATTATATTCAAACATGGATTCACCTTTCCAATAATTTTCATCGTATCGCCAATTCCATTTAATTGATTTAGTCAATAATCCTGTCTCATTATACTGAAACTCATATTTAAATACTTTGCGCCACGAATAGCCTATAGTATTAAACCAGGAACTATACCAGTATTCACAAATTGAATCAAGTTTATTATCAACTATTTCTTTGCTAACTGGTACACTGTAAAATTGCATTTCAGGATAAGGTATTGTTACGGGTGATTGTGCGACTAAAACCTTACATGATATGATCAATAATAATATAATTATCTGTTTCATATTCTTGGTTATTTATTAATCTGAATTTCAATCTTGATAGTGTTTTCTCTCCCACTTTGGCACAGGTTTGTGTCCTGTTAAATATGTTTTTATGTCTTGCCACTGATACGAATCTGTTCCAACTTTAGAATCTGTCTTTATTTTTTTACGCTTACACATAACGACCGAGACTATGGGCATTTGGCGGTTTGCGGGAGCATTCGCTGTCGTGGAACGACAAAGTGAATGCGGGAGCAAAACCTCCAAATTGCACGTCAGCCAGCCAATGAACATAGGCGTGTGTTATGGCCTAGGTGTTTCGTTTTTCGTTTCTTTGCAGAAGTTTTTTAGTCTATGTTTCTCCACGATATGTCGGCAATTCAAGTTCAAGAAAAGTCGTATTGAACTATTTTGTTTTCTTTCAATTTGTCAATAATGGTCTTCAAAATATCTTTGTCAGATAAGTAATATATCGGTGACATCATGTCTCGTCCAAAGCTCATGACGTTAATAAATAGATTTCCATTTCTAATTATAAAAGTTACTTGTCTTTCGTTACTGAAACCAGGATTTGTTTGAAAGATTATTATATCAGCTTCTTCTTTCCATATTTTCCAATCACTTTCAGTTATAGTTAAGTCATGAATAAATTGTCTCGCTTTAGTCTTGTCTTTGATATTAAGCACCGTTAGTTTAGTCATTTTACCAAGAATGTAAAATGTAAATGTTGATAGAACTATATAAATCAAGATTCCAATTGTCATAGTCAAACTTACGTGAAAATTTGATTCACTTAGAAGTCCAATTATAATGATAAAAAAGGCTAAAGTGAAGAATCCATACATGAAATAATCTAAATAGTAGCTGTACTTTGGACAAAGTTTTTCTTTTTCTATTGATTTTTCTATGTTTATTTTTAGTTTCATTTCTGTCGTTTTTCAATTGAAAGTCTCAAATAATAGTCACTTATTTTATAGTTTTCGTCTGTCTTTCTTTTTTTCTACACTTGGCCATAACATCTTAGTGTTTTATTCATCGTTTTCGTGAGACAAAGTTAACTAAAAGTCACAATATCCCAAATAAAAACAAAATTTATTTAATGCACGGACGAAAATGGTGAATAAAACAGAGTTGAACGGG
>JAQTOL010000052.1 GCA_028748945.1 Paludibacter sp. | reverse complement strand
AAAGTGCGAATGACTGTTGAAGGATTTTATAAAGAATATGAAGATTATCCTGTTTCGGTTACCGATGGACTGAGTATTGCCAGCAAAGGAACAAACTTTGGACAAGTGGGCGATGAACAAATTATTTCAACGGGTAAGGGTCGTGCCTATGGAGTAGAATTTCTGGTAAAAATTATGGAGATGAAAAAACTCAATGTTACTGCCACCTACACTTTGTTTCGAAGTGAATTTACCGATTCGACAGGAATTAATTACTTCCGTTCTTCGTGGGATATACGTCAATTATTCAATTTAATAGCCAGTTATAAACTCCCGAAAAACTGGAATGTAGCCATTCGCTGGCGATTTGTGGGAGGAGCACCATACACACCTATTGATAATAAATCGTATATCAGAGAAGCCTGGAATATAACCAATCAACCCTACCTGGATTATGCAAAGTTTAACACCTTAAGTTTACCGGTTGCACATCAACTGGATATGCGTATTGATAAAGAGTTTTATTTCAAAAAATGGGTTTTAAATCTATATACAGATATACAAAATGTATACAATTTTAAAACACAAGGGGCACCTATTTATACCAATCTGGATCAGAATGGTGTGTTGATTCCTGACCCAAATGGTGATCCTACGAAGCAAGGGTTGCGTAGCATTGAAAGTTTAGGTGGAACAATTTTACCAACGATTGGTATAATAATCAAAATTTAAACCCACCTACAATTAATTTATCCTTTTAAATAGATTTATTTTCAACTATATAAATTGTTTTTCAATTAAAAAATGAGAATATGAAAACAAGATTTTTAATAATTATGCTTTTGGTACTGACAACTGTAGTTTCGGCAAAAAGGAAACCGGAAGTTTTTACCGAATATACTTATGCCGCAAAAAATGCCGGTACCTCTGTCACTATTCAGTTTGAAAAGGGACCTGAACACAATCACCCTTTATTTGCCATTTGGTTGGCCGACGAAAATGGAAAATACATTCAAACCTTGTATGTATCCGAGAGTATCGGTCACGGGGTATTTAATCGCGCGAGTCGTACATCGGGTCAATGGCTGAACGGAGAAATTCAACGTCCTGCCACATTGCCTTATTGGGCTCATCAACGGGGAATCAAAAATGAATATGGCACATTTATGCCAACGCCCCGGCAACCGGTAATAGACGCTTATACCGGAGCGACTCCGGGAACATCATTTATCCTGCATGTTAAAACTGAAAAATCCTTGAAAGGGAAATATAAAATTTTACTGGAACTGAATCAGTCATGGGATTGGAATGAATTCTGGACGAACAATTTATATCCGAATGACAAGGAATATAAGACTTCCAGCCAACCGGCTTTGGTTTATGAGACAGATATAGATACAAATAGTCCGGATAAAACCTATACCATTAAACCAATTGGTCATAGCCATTATTCTGGTGCTGACGGTAGTTTAAATCCAGATTTGGGGACTATTACAACTGCCTTGAAAATTGCAAAAAACATTACTGTTACGTTGAAATAGGTATTTTATTAAGATAATCAGTTGAATTTTCAGGGAAAGTATACTGAAAAACCTTCAATCCGTCACCGGTTTGAAGGTTTTTTAATATCTCAATCCAAATTATTTTTTTGTTTCCGGATAGGCGATTCGGGTATGGTAAATATTCTTGATTTTTTCTTTAAAAACTGATTTCACTGTTTCCACATCCCTGAAAGTGATGGGAGCATCCTTAAATTGTCCGTCAGCAATCTGACTGTTAATCATAGTTTCCACCATTTCATTAATGCTTTCTTCGGTATATTCAGGTAAACTCCTCGAGCGGGCTTCAACAGCGTCAGCCATCATCAATATGGCTGTTTCTTTATTATTGGGAAGTGGGCCGGGATAAGTAAATGCTGCATCGTTTGGTTTTTGTTCCGGATGTGCATTGATAAAAGAGTTGTAGAAAAATTTGGTTTTACTTAAACCATGATGTGTAACAATAAAATTAATAATTTGCTCGGGTAAGTGGCTCTTTTTTGCTATTTCCACTCCATCCGTCACGTGACTGATTACAATTCGGGATGCTTCTTCAAAATCCATTTCAAACAATGGATTTTTTCCTCCCATTTGATTTTCAGTGAAAAACTCAGGGTGTTTCATTTTGCCAATATCGTGATAGAGTGCACCGGTACGTACCAATAAACTATTGGCACTTATCTTTTTTGCGGCTTCTGTTGCCAGATTGGAGACCTGTAATGTATGTTGAAATGTTCCTGGAGCTACTTCGGCAAATTTCATCATCAAGTCGCTGTTTACATTGGTCAGTTCAACCAGGGTTATCGATGAAATAAGTCCGAATATTTTCTCGAAAAAATAAATTAAAACATAAGCAAACAGTAAGATAACGCTGCTGATAGCAAAATAGATTAGTTGTCCCCAATGTACACTATTAATATTTCCTTCCGAAATAAATTCAAACGCCAGAAACGCCAGACTATAAGTCAAGAAAATATACAGCGCCGTTTGAGCCAGTTGTGAACGTTGAGTCATATCTTTCAGGCTGGAAACTGCAACCATACCGATAATAATCTGCAACAACACGAATTGGAAAGAATTGTCAACCATTAACGATATGATAAGCATGGTGATAACATGCGCAAATAAGGCTGTTCGTGAGTCATAAAACACACGAATAATGATGGGTAACAATGCATAGGGAACCATATAATAACTTATGGAGGAATAACGCATCGAGAAGGATGCTAATCCCATAACCATTACTATCAAAATCGAGATAAAGAGCAAATCATTGAATTTGTCGTATATTCTCGGACGAAACAGATTTATGTATAGAAAGAACAGAAAAACTAAACCGCTAATCATAATAATCTCACCTACAACCACTATGGCAGATTGTTGAATCAATTCCTTTCGTTTCTCGTATTCAATTTTCAAGGAATTTAATTCCATATAAATTGCAGGAGTCACAATTTCACCGCGGTCAATAATTCGTTCTCCGGTTTGAACCATACCTGAGGTGAGTGACAGGTTTTTTAATAAATCTGCTTTAGATAATTCTGTTGTTGTACTATCATATTTTAAATTTTCGATAAGATATACATTTAAATCATACGAATTTATTCTGTCGGGAGCATTTTTGATTATTTCTTCATAAGCCGTTTTGGGTGTATATATATTTTCGATCGACACGTTATGTGTCATCCGGTTCGGCAGAATAACGGATATATTTTTTCGATTGGTTTCCAGTAAATTATTATAATCTTCAACCGATATAATCCCAACCGAATAAATGGATTTAAACTTGCTTTTCAGGTAATTCCTGAATGCCGGCAATTTCCCCGTTTTGATTTTTTCGTCAGAAAATAATTTATTAATTTGTTTATTTGCCGTTGTAATATCTAGCTGAAAATAAGGCGTAAAGTCTTTCAAAAAATCGTCACGTTCTTTACCGATTTGTTCTTCACTTTTGTAAATAGGAAAATCAAAAGATGCTGTCATTAAATCATACGACCAGGGTTTTCCAATCTCAAACTGATATTTGAATGTGTTTTCGGTCGGAAAAAGCTCCGCTATGATGGCAATAAGGCACAAAAACAAACCTATTTTGCTGATATTTTGTAGTTGAACCGGAGTTATTTTAATTTTCATATTTATCAAAGATTAAGTAGTAAATGTGTTAAAACCTAATGCAGCCGAAAATTACGAAAAAAAACGCTAATAGACACGAGTTTAGTAAACTTTTCGTATTTTTGTGGGAAATATTACCAACTGCCCCTGTTTTTTATTCAATGTCAGAAGCTCATTGTTTTTAAATTTGACTTTTGATTTATAACTTTACCTGAAATGACCGGAATTATTACTCTACCGCTTGTACCTCTCCGCGTAAGTGAAAGCGAACTTAGCGAAATGTGTTCTCAGCTTTTATTTGGCGAACGAGTTGAAATAATTGAAGTTGGTGAACGTTGGCTTTTTGTTCGTAATCGATCGGATAATTACAGCGGTTGGGTTGATCGGAAAATGATACAGGTAATTTCACCTGAAGAAGATCAACGGCTTAATTTTGCTCCTTCATATTGTGTACCGGTACCCTGCTTAATTTGTGATAAAATTAACTCAAAACAAAAAATACTCTTACCCGGTGGAAGTATCCTACCTGCTTTTTCGCAGGGTCGTTGTAAAATTGGAAAGGAAATATACCAGATTAGTTTGCCTGAAAATACAAATTTGCCTGAAACACCTTCGGGAAAAATCATAAGACTTGCCCTGCAATATCTCAATGCTCCATATCTTTGGGGTGGTAAAAGTATTTTGGGCATAGATTGTTCGGGATTTATACAGGTGGTTTTCGCCATGTTTGGTA
The DNA here is from genome assembly GCA_028748945.1 of Paludibacter sp. Classification (GTDB taxonomy): domain Bacteria; phylum Bacteroidota; class Bacteroidia; order Bacteroidales; family Paludibacteraceae; genus Paludibacter. The sequence goes on along the minus strand of JAQTOL010000052.1, from coordinate 7,372 downwards.
TTCAATTGGAACGGGATGCATCGCAGCAGGTCGAATCGGGGAAGGTAATTGATTTCCTTTTCGAAGCTGCAGCCGGTGATCTGGCTTTTTTTGAAAATGCAGATGGGAAAATTATACATGTTGGTCTTTTGTTAAGTGCCGGCACCATTATTCATGCCTCAGGTTCAGTAAAAATTGAATCGATCGATTCTCAGGGAATTATCTCCTCACAAACAGGAGAATACACTCACACATTACGGGTGATAAAACGGTTGTTATAAATCCTGATCCTGAATATGGATGTATGAATCCATAGGGCACAGTGTGAATTTTCAACCATCAAAAAAGAATCCCAAACTTTTTTTCATCTTCCCTGTAATATTATTCAGCAACCTGCGTCATATATATAAAGGCATTAATAAAGCGGTGTTGCAATACATTCGGACTACAAAACAGATAAAATAATCCTGTCATTTGTATTTGCGAAATGTAAGAAGAAAATTGTCAATTATTTCAGGTGTATGGATTCAGCTCAATTCAACAATCAAATACTAACTCTTTCGGATAAGTTGTTTCGATTTGGAAAATCGATATTGCGAAATGAGAATGATGCCCGGGATGCCCTGCAGGATTTGAATTTGAAATTGTGGGAAAAGCGACAGTATCTGGACGAGGTTGAAAATGTTCCGGCATTCATAATGAGAGTGATGCGAAATCTTTGTCTTGATATGCTGCGAAAAAATCATGGTGATGAAGAATTAAAACCTGATTTGGAATATGTGGAACTGAATCCTCATCAGCAAACAGAACAAAAAGATACTGTTTCCAGAATCAAAATGCTGATTGACGGCTTACCTGAAATGCAGAGAAGTATCATTCGAATGCGTGATGTGGAAGGTATGGAATTAAGCGAAATAGCCTATATATTATCATTGACGGAAAATGCCGTTTGTGTAAATTTATCAAGAGCACGACAAAAAATAAGAGAAAAAATATTGAATGAACACAAAAGAGTGGAGGAAACTGTATGGATAAGATGAATGAATTAATAGAAAAATACTTCAGGGCTGAAACATCCCTTTCGGAAGAAAATGAACTGAAACATTATTTTCTTGCAGGGAAGGTACTACCGGAACATGAACCCTATCGGGCATTATTTGAAGCATTTGATGAGGAATTACACGAAACGGTTGATTCTTCTTCAAAGAAAAAAATCCAATTTCAACATTATACAAAGCGATTCTGGATACAAACCATTTCCATCTCAGGTATTGCAGCCACTTTATTACTTGCTTTCTGGTTTATGTGGTCACAACAAAACAATGATTTTGCTATAATGCGTGGAAAACGAATCAATAACCAGGAATATGCCCAACAATATGCCCGTGCTAAATTTGAAAAAGTAAATGAAGCTCTGGCAAAAAGCATTGAACCAATGGAAAGTATTAAAAAAGTAAGAGAGGGAATAAAACCGGTTCAGAAAATTAATGAAACAAGAGAACTAATGAAAGAAATTAAAAACAAACTTCAATATTAAAAATAAAGGTTATGAAAAAAGTAACGATTTTAATTGCTGCACTTTTTATGGTTGTCGCAGCAAGTCAGGCACAATCCCTACAATCCCTTTTCGAAAAATATGGTAACGATGAGCATTTTGAGTATGTGTCGGTTGGCAAGGGAATGATGAATTTGGGCGGTCTTTTGGGTGGAATTGCCAAAGACGATAAGGAAATGATGTCCAAAATGCGATCAGTTAAAATTTTGAGTCTGGAGGGTGAATCAAATGCTTCGCTAATGAAAGCACTGGAAACCGATTTAGACAAAGTTCTGGCGAAGGGTAATTTTGAAACCGCAGTCGAAGTTCGTGATAAGGGTGAAAGAGTCAATGTTTATTATCGTGTAAGTGATGATAATAATGCTGACATGCTGATTGTAAGTAAAGAAAAAAATGAATTCAGCCTGATCTGGATTAGTGGAAAAATGTCAAAGGAGGAAATGATGAAATCCTTTTCAGACAAAGGGCAAATGGTTATCGGATTAAGCTAAATTTTTCGTTGATAATCTTGTTTTTATTCGATTTTTGAGAATAATAAAGCCAACTTTTTTTAAAAGTTGGCTTTATTTATTTTAGTATGCTTAGAATCAATCCTATGAAACCAATGCATATAATAATTGAACCAGTAACCTGGTTGATAATTTTTAAATCGCGCATATTCAATTTGTTCTTGAAACGGCTAATCAGGAAAGTAAGCAAACTCCACCATATCAAAGCACCACCCAGAATGGATAAAATACCGCAAATTGAAACGAACAGAGTCGTACCGTTTCCTATAAATTCGAACCGTGCAAAAAGAGCAATGAGTACAAACAGAACCAACGGATTTGAAAACGTTAATCCAAATGAGGAAATGAAATCTCCTAATAGTGTATGTTTTACAGGCTCATTCGGTTTGGGTTGGTTGGCCGGATGACTGGTGAAAATATAATAACCAAAAGCAGCGACGACTACGCTTCCTACCAGTTGGATGATAAACCGATGATCTTCAATAAAATCTAAAACGAAACTCAGAAAAAATAATGTAATTACAGTATAAACCAAATCGGAGAAAGTCGCTCCTAATCCTGTAGCAATACCAAACTTCTGACCCCGGTTAAGAGTTCGCTGAATGGTAAGCATACCTATCGGACCAAGTGGTACCGATATACACAAACCAATTAATATACCTTTAATAATTATTTCAACCATTTATATTATAGATTCTCATACAAAGGTACATTTTTAATCCATCAACCTACATCAAAATGTGCTTGTTTTTGTTTTCTTTAGATAAATTTTCACACTATTTGGTACTGGTTTTACAGCAAAAAATTAAAATCCGAAATCGTCAATTACTTTATCAAATACTTTTGCTTCTTTAGGTTTTTTGGCCTTAATTTGTGTTACGTTACCTTCTATATATATGGCCTTGTAAGGTTTAACCGGACATATTGATTCGCAGGCACCACAACCTATACAAATATCTTCGGTCACTTCAGGAATGGTTAGTCCGTTTTTGTAGTCTATCATGTGTACCGCTTGAGTCGGACAATGTTCCGAGCAGGCACCGCAATCCGTTTCATCGGTGAATACAACGCACATATCTTTTCTGAACTGTGCAACTCCTATTTGAATCAATTTTTTGTCGTCCATCGTCAAATGGTTCAACGCCTGGGTTGGACAAACTGTACTACAAATATTACAATCGTAAGTACAAAAAACTTCGGTGGAGAATTCAAGATGGGGTTGCATGATGCCGGAAATCCCATACTGAAGTGCAGCCGGTTTTAGTACGTCCATTGGACATTTTGTGACGCACAACTGACAACCGGTGCAATGAGTATTAAAATGTTCCAGATTGCCTGCTCCGGGAGGCATAACGGGTTTGCGTGAAAGTATGTTGTCCTTTTTACCTGTTAACTTTTTTGTCTCAGCTAATGCCAGTGTGGAAATAACCGCACCTGATGTAAGCAAAAATGTTCGTCTGCTATTATTGGATGGGGTTTGTGAAGGTATTTCTGCTTTCGGTTTAAAACGGATATTATATTTCACACTCCCGTTTTTACAGGAAGAAATACAATTAAAACAGCTTACGCATCTCGAATCGTCAACTTTCATTGCCTTACTGTCAATACATTCCGATTTGCAACTCTTTTCACAGAGACCACAGTGCGTACAGGACGATTCCTGAATTGAAATGTGAAAGAATGACACTTTTGAAAGAAGTCCCAACGTAGAGCCAACCGGACAAATCGTATTACAGAATAATCGTCCACGAAACCATGACATAATGCCGACCAATATGAAAAAGAATAATGAGATGCCAAAAGCAACCGGCACAAAACTGTTTTGCTCCACCTGGTACAATGAATAGTTCCCCATTCCGTTTACAATTGACGCTAAACCATTATTGGCTAATATAACTAAAGGTTGAAAAAGCTGTGAAGCCATCCTGCCAAAAATACTGTAGGGATCAAGTTGAATAACTAAAAAGGAACTACCGAAAACAAAAAGTAAAACGGTTGTAGCTAATATTGAATAGCGCAGCACATTCAGTGGTTTTGAATGATGAAACCGTAATTTTTTTTTTCTTTTACGAAAAAGTCTTGACTTCCACGACAAAATATCTTGTAAAACACCTAACGGGCAGAGCGTAGAACAATAAATTCGACCAAAAAGCAAACTAAGGATTAATAAAACACCTATTATCACCATGTTTAATGACAGGAGTGCCGGAATCCATTGAAACATAAGCAATGCATGTAAATGCAGAGGGACTATGCCTGAAAAATCGATGAAAAATAAAAAAATGGGAATGAAAAACAAAAGAGACAGGACGATTCGGATATTCTTTAAAAATCTCATTGAATGACGGTTTATTCTCAAATTATTCAAATATCAATTCCCGGGTTTGGCCGGAAATTGAAATTTGATAATGCAATGGATTATAATTTTATTTTTTTTACGTTTAACTTTTCAAGGTTTTGCGTGCCAACTTTTAATTTTTCAGCCAAATCAATATATCTTACATCTTTAATATCAGTTGGTTGAACTTGCGAAAACATTTTCATGGCAGCAGTATCTACTGCAACATAGTCAGGAGACATGATTAAAGATTTCAATGTTACCACATCGGCTTCCGATTTTCCCTGAGGTCCGTTCGATTTCATAATTCGGTAAGCATCAACAATGTTCAATGCCGGTTTTTTGTAAAAAGTTGCCGTATCGGCTATACACTGGTGTAAATCGTTTCGGTGAAAAAAACCTCGGTCCCAAACAATTCCCATCAGGTTTTTCATCGAAATGGTGTTTTTTGCTCCTCCATGATGTTTAAGAATCGGAACATTAAACCAAACATCGCACTCGAGAAGGGATTTGTGAATCTTGGTCTTCTTTAAATTGACACCATGGGGTAAGTCAACTTCAGCGTAGTACGATTCGTCATTACCGGGAACCATTTTTCCGCCGGCTTTCAATACCGCTGCTTCGATACCACTGTTGGTATAGCTTTTTTTCCAATCGTGACAGGTGTGATCAAATACAATGATTTGGGATGCTCCTGCTATTTTGCATTGTTTTACCAATGCTGCAATCAGATCGGGATTCGTATTGGCTGCCAATTCAGGTTTTCTGTCCCAGCCGATATTGGGTTTGATAACAACTTTTTGCCCTTTTTTGACGAACTTGCCGATACCTCCCATTTCTTTCAGGGCAACCAACAGCATTTCCTCCGGTTCACCACCCATTACAGCTACCATATCCGTTTTAACAGCAGGGGCTTTACTGCTTGATAAACCCGCTGAAAGTGCATCTTCAGGTTTCAAAAATGTAGCTAAACCGGCTACAGTTGCGGTTTTGAAAAAATCTCTACGTTTCATAATTATTAAATTTTCAGTTACTTATGTATATTGTTTTAGTATTAATTTTATCTTAAAAATTATACTCGCGAATTGAAAAATTTAAAATCATTTTTTTACCACTAAAGCGCTTATTTCCCATAGCATATAAATAGGAAGGAAGACTACAAATAATGTAAAAGGATCACCTGAAGGTGTAATAAACGCTGCAATTATTAATAAAATAACAATGGCATGTTTACGGAACCTGGTAAAAAAACTCCGGTGTAAAATTCCTATCTGAGATAAAAGCCACGAAAGCAAAGGTAATTCGAAAACCAGTCCCATGATAAAACACAACATTAAAAAACTGTCCATATATGAATCGAGCGAAACACTGTTTTCAATGAATGAACTGAGTTGATATCCTGCTAAAAAACGTAAAGTAAGTGGAAAAACAAGCAGGTAACCTACTGCTAATCCGATATAAAAAAGTAAATTTCCAAAAAAGAAAGCCCAACCGGCATTTTTACTCTCATGGCTGTAAAGTGCAGGCTTTACAAATATAAAAAGTTGGTAAATAATAAAGGGAAAACTCATCACCAGTCCAAACCACAACGATGTGGACATGTGAATGAAAAACTGTGATGATAAATTGATATTGATTATTTTAACCTGAAATGAACCCACGCAAAAATCGGGAAATACCGGAAATTTCTTGCTCATATTGTTCATCCACTCGTAGAGAAAGAAATTGTTTCGCGATGGTGCCAGAATGACTGCATCAAACAAATCCTTCATGTATGCAAAAAACACGAGTGTTAGTACAGTTACAAAACCGGCAATTCGAAACAATACTTTTCGTAAATCGTCGAGGTGATCCCAAAACGTCATTTCACTATCATCCGGTACACTCATATTTATTTGTCTGTATCAGATTTTTCGTCTTTAGACACATCTTTTTTGATCTCGTTTTCGATGTCATTCAGGCCATCCTTGAAATTTTTTACGCCTTTCCCAAGGCCTTTCATCAATTCCGGAATTTTCTTACCTCCAAATAACAGCAAAACAACTAAAGCAATAACAATCACTTCGCCTGTACCTAAACCTCCAAGTAATAATAAATGGTTCATATCAATTTTTTTTAATGAATTGTTTTAAATTTAAAAATGAAATATGCTGTAAAAGTACAACTATATTTTAATTCCAAAATACAAAGCAGTATTTTAATTTATATCAAAATTGTAAAGTATATTAAATTCAAAATCAGGTAGTGAGTTTTATACGAATTATCTCAAAAATAGGCTCCAAATCTTCTTTTTTCCTGACTTCGAACCTGAGTGGACGTCCTTCAACATATATTTTTGACGAAGTTAGCTCTTTTTTGATTAAATCCGGCAAATTACTTTGAATGATTTTGTTGTAAGCCTTGTCTCCTATTGCAAAAGCTAACCGGAAATACCCATTTTCAGGGCCAACAAAAACAATGTTTCGCTTTTTGCAAAACAGCTTGAGACTCCAACCCAGTTTCGTTCCATAATACTTCCATTCAGGATGAAAATCACCAAATTCAGTTTCTATAAACCGTAAAATCGAGTCTAATAATTCTTTTGTTTCACCCAGGGTTGATGAAAGCGCCTCGTCAGTTGGCTCCTGTTGTTTGTTGATGAAAATATTCGACATAATGAAGTTTTTTTATTCATTGAATGATCTTAATTTTTATCTACCAGTTTATTGCTGTTTTCATTATATCGTGCGCCGGTATTTGGGTATTTCTTCAATAATTCTTCAATTTCTGTCAACTCATGATGACTTAATACCATGTCGATGGCTCCGATATTCTCGAGTAAGTAAGTTCTGCGTTTTGTTCCCGGTATCGGGATAATATTATCGGCCTGTGCCAAAACCCATGCCAGAGCAAGTTGAGATGGTGTGCAGTCTTTTTGTTTGGCAATAAGTGCGAACCCTTCTGCCAAAAGCCGGTTATTCTCAGCATATTCCGGTTGATAGCGTGGCAATG
>JAQTOL010000051.1 GCA_028748945.1 Paludibacter sp. | reverse complement strand
ACAATGACTATTTCTCCATCGGGATTTTCGGCATCGTGCCTTACTTTATAACCTAATGCATCAAACTGTCGCATCAACTGCTCCGAATCAACCAGATTTTTAGAACATCCCAACGTTATAACATCGACAGTTCCCTTATTATTATCGATTTTCAATTCTTTTCAATTTATTTTTTTCTAATTACTCAGATCCTCCCGGATAGCTTTCAGGATTGAAGGCTGTTTATTCAAACAAGGAAGCTACAAATTCAGTCCTGTCGAAAACCTGTAAATGTTCCATTCCTTCACCCAGTCCAATATATTTTACAGGAATTTTAAACTGATCGGAAATACCAATCACCACGCCACCTTTGGCTGTTCCGTCCAGTTTGGTAATAGCCAGTGCCGTTACATCGGTTGCCCGGGTAAATTGCTTGGCCTGTTCAAAAGCATTTTGTCCGGTGGAACCATCGAGAACCAGCAATACTTCATGCGGTGCATCCGGCACAACCTTTTGCATCACGTTTTTAATTTTGGTCAACTCATTCATCAGGTTGATTTTATTGTGCAAACGCCCTGCAGTATCAATGATCACCACATCGGCATTATTTGCTTTGCCAGAAGCAATGGCATCATAAGCCACTGAAGCCGGATCGGAACCCATTTTCTGTTTAATCACAGGTACTCCCGCACGTTCACCCCAGATAACCAACTGATCGACTGCTGCCGCACGAAATGTATCCGCAGCACCGAGATAAACTTTTTTTCCGGCTTTCTTGAACTGATAAGCCAGTTTCCCAATCGTAGTCGTTTTTCCAACGCCATTGACACCAACAACCATTATTACATACGGTTTAGCGGGTAAGGGAGCGTCGAAATCGATAGGGGAATCAGAATTATTCTCGGCGAGTAAAGATGCAATTTCATCCTTTAAAATCACATTCAGTTCCGTTGTGTTTACATACTTATCATGTGCAACCCGTTTTTCAATCCGTTCGATGATCCGTAAGGTTGTCTCCACACCTACATCCGAAGTAATTAAAACTTCTTCGAGATTGTCAAGCACTTCATCGTCCACTTTCGTTTTCCCGGCAACAGCACGCGTCAACTTGCTAAATACACTCTCTTTGGTTTTTGATAATCCCTGATCGAGTGTTTCCTTTTTTTCTTTATTAAATATATTGAATAATCCCATCGGTTATAATTTATTATTCATAATAAGCACATTACAAATCTGTTTACAAAATTAAGTCTTTTTTTTGAGCTTATTGCAAAAAAAATCCCCTCATTTTGAAAAATGAGAGGATTCTTTCTATTTTTTAAGACACAAAACAGACTATTTTGCAAAATAATCTTTTACTTTTTCATTGTGTATAATTTCTTCCTGGAACATATAAGCACCGGTTTTAGGTGATTTCACCATTTTGATAACCTTTGCAAATGAACGTCCTTCTCCTTTTTGCATGGATGCAACCGCTTTCTTAGCCATAGTTCAGATATTATTTAATTTCTTTGTGTACTGTTACTTTCTTCAGAATGGGGTTGTATTTCTTCAACTCCAAACGTGCCGGTGTGTTTTTTCTGTTTTTCACAGTAATATAACGTGATGTTCCGGGCATACCACTTTCTTTATGCTCTGTGCATTCCAAAATTACTTGGACTCTTGCTTCTTTCGATTTTTTTGCCATTGTAGTAGTCTCCTAAATTATGCGTATAAATACCCTTTTTCCGACGCTTTTTTAATGGCAGCATCCAATCCAATTTTGTTTATGGTGCGTACACCATTAGCTGAAACTTTCAGGCTAATCCATGTATCTTGCTCTACCCAATAGAATTTTTTGGAAAATAAATTCACCTCAAAGGTTCTTTTTGTGCGGCGTTTTGAGTGTGATACGTTATTTCCTACCATCGCTTTCTTTCCGGTAATCTGACAAATTTTTGACATTTCTATATCTTTTTATTGTTTACATTTTTTCTCAAAAACAGTGTGCAAAAGTACACTATAATTTTTAATTGTGCAAGTTTTTTATTCTTATTATTAAAACAAACCGGTTTCATTTCATATCTACATGAAATATATAACTGATAATGTGTTTATTATACTATATAATTTCTTTCAACAGGAGGAATGCGGCCTGTGTTGCACGCCCGATATTCTGTTCGCGAAGTGCTCCGAAATGAAACTCTTTACTTAAAACAATATCAGCAGAACAAACTGAAATCCAAACAGTTCCAACCGGTTTTTCCGGAGTTCCTCCCGTTGGCCCGGCAATACCCGATGTAGCAACAGCAAAATCCGTATTAAAGAGTTTACGAACAGCGCTTGCCATCTGTTCAACAACTTCACGGCTCACCGCCCCTTTACTTTTCAGATCATCGGCTGAAACATGCAATATATTTTCTTTTATGTCATTGGCATAGGCTACAACCGATCCTTTAAAATAAGAGGAACTTCCCGGAATACTTGTAAACAAATGAGCAATATTACCTCCGGTACAACTTTCGGCTGTCGCAACGGTTTTGCCGGTAGTAGTCAACAAATCACCTGTCATTTTCTCCACCGGATCATCACCAAAAGCCACAATGGCGTCGCCAAGTATTTGAACCAACAGATCAATTTGCTGATTCATGGCAAATTCCAATGACAAAATATTTTCCGATGTTCCGCTTAAACGCAACTTAACGATGCCATAATTGGGTAAATAAGCCAGACTGATAAATGCAGGCAAATTATTTTCCCAATCGGCAATTTTCATAGCCAGGGCCGACTCACCAAATCCATAAACCTGCATGGTTTTATGCAGTATAACCGCTGTCTCAAAACGATGCTGCAAACGTGGAAGTATCTCGTTCGTCATGGCATGTTTCATTTCGTAGGGAACACCCGGCATCGAAACGATTACTTTTCCATTCTTCTCAAACCAGGTTATGGGTGCTGTTCCGACAGGATTTTGAATTACCGTACAATCTTCAGGAACCATGGCCTGCGCCCTTGTCAGTTCATTAATTACAAAATTCGGACGTGCTGCAAACAACTTCTCAATATTTCTGATAATTGATTCGTCAAAAACGAGTTTTGTATTAAAATAGCTACACAGGGTTTGTTTGGTTATATCATCGTTTGTAGGTCCTATGCCACCTGTAAACAAGACAATATCAGCCCGTTGAAAAGCAGATTCCATGGATTCAATGATTTGTGCAGCATCATCATGTACCGAAGTAATCTGGGCTAATTCGATTCCGATGCGGTTCAGTTCGGCTGCCATCCAGGCCGAATTGGTATCTACAATCTGGCCAATCAAAATTTCATCACCAATGGTGATGATTTCGACTTTTACGTTATTACCTGACATTCAGTTTATTTACTATTTACTATTTACTATTTACTATTTACTATTTACTATTTTCAATTCACGGTCAGCAATTTCCAGTTGTTCAAACCAGTCTTTGCCAAATTTACGAATTAAGGGTTCTTTCAAAAACTTATATACCGGAACTTTTAATTTTCCACCCAACTTCCGGGCACAACTGCAAACACTCCACTGGTGGTAATTCACAGCTGTATATTCTTCGTACTTTTGCAGACGAACGGGGTACAAATGACAGGAAATGGGTTTGTAAAAATCCGTCTTGCCTTCACGGTACGCTTTTTCGATGGCGCATTTGCACTGTCCATTTTCATCCGTATAAGTAAAAACACATTCTTCTCCATTCACAATGGAAGTTACCGGCTCTCCATCTTCATCTATATAGGAGACTCCCTGTTTCTCAATCACTTCTTTCGATTTATCGGATAAATCAACCCATATGACCGGCAAAAGATCTTCGATAATTTTGATTTCATCTTCCTCAAGCGGAGCGCCGGAGTCACCTTCTATACAACATGCACCTTTACAGATAGCTAAATCGCACACAAAACGTTCATCCAGAAGATCTAAACTTATAATTGTTTCGTCAATTTGAAGCATAATTACATTTACAATTTACCCCCGATAGCTATCGGGATTACTATTAAAACAAAACACTCATAATATTTTAGAGGGTGTCTCATTATCATGTCCTCTTAAAACCGGCAGGCTAATGTGATATTTCACAGCCAAAACGCGTATAAGGATAACAGAGAATGCAGAAACAATTTGTGTGATAAGCGCTGAAACACCCAATTGGAAGCAGGTAAAAAAGACCAATCCTCCAAACAAACAAGCCAATGCATATATATCTTTTCTAAAAATCAGCGGTATTTCATTGATAAGGATATCGCGGAGTATTCCACCGGCCGAACCGGTTATCATTCCCATTGTAATGGCTACCCAAAACGGGAAATGAGCTGCCAGACTTTTTTCGATACCTACAACAACAAACAAGCCCAAACCAATGGCGTCGAAAATAAAGAAAGTATTATTCAGAAGAATTAATTTTTTACCCAGTAAAAACACAAAAATTAATGCCAGGGCAGTAACAACAAGGTAAGAGGGTTGTAACATCCAAAAGGGAGTGACGCCCAATAATAAATCGCGAATGGTGCCACCGCCAATTGCTGTCACCAGACCCACAACATAGGCACCGAACAAATCGAACTGTTTGGCTGAAGCCAGGCGGATACCGCTTATGGCAAATGCAAATGTGCCGGCATAATCAATTAAAAGAATAAAGTTCATTTTGAATGGAAATTTGAAATGAACGATCTAATATTTATAAAGAAAGCGTATCAAAATAAAACTTTGATACGCTTCTGAATAATATCCAAAATTTTTATTTCTTTACGGGAGTAGCGGGAGTAGCAGGAGTTTTTGAAGCCTCAGGAGTTTCTCCAAAATTAGGAGCAACTACACCCGGTTCACTTTGCTTGGCATTTTCAATTTGTTGGTTGATCTCCGATTCATTCGTTGAAACTGCTTTTGTATTTTTAACGCCGACCGTTGCAATTGATAGTACAACTACAAAAGCGACTAATCCCCAGGTTGCTTTTTCAAGAAAATCGGTCGTTTTACGAACGCCCATAATTTGATTTGAAGAAGAAAATCCGGCAGAAAGACCACCACCCTTTGAATTCTGAACCAATACCAAAAAAGTAAGCAATACGGAAGCAATAACAATTAAAATAGTAAGAAGGACGTACATAATATGATTTATTTTTTTGAGTTTTCGATAACTTTTTCCAAAAATCGAATTTGGTCTGCAAAGTAAACACTTTTTTTCGGATTATTCAAATTTAATTCTTTCAAAATTACAATTGCCTCCCTGTATTTCCGTTCCGAAATAAGTTTTTTTGCATTATCCTCCGTAATCTCGGGTTCCGATAAGGAGAAATAGTCTTCAGTAACGACTGCTATTCCCTTATTGAACTTAATTTCAACTTTTTGTTTTTCAGGAATAATTTCTTTCGACTCCTTTTTAATGGCTGCCGGAGTACTGATTACCATGGCTCGGGCAGATTTAAGTCGTTCGGCCAGGTTTTTCAACGATTCTTTCGTATTTCCTCCCCCGCGTTCAATCCCATTCATCATATCGAAATAATTCCCGGATGAATTTCCGTTTCGTACATGCTGATACGGTTTAGTTGTAACCATTTTTTCGGGATGCATATAATAATACAACCATCTTCGTCCCGGAACGTACAAAGAAGCTAAAGTCAGTCCACTTTCGGCATAAATGCTGTTCGAAAGCTGCAAAGCCTTTGCCAGAAATAAGCGGGCTGGTACAAAATAAGGAAAACGTTCCACCAATTCTTTCAAATCGTAGACATGAAGTGCAGTTACCTTTTCGGGTTCCTTTACAAGCGATATGAATTCTTCGTGCGTCATGTATTTCCTGATTTGCTAAAAATCAAATGAACACTCCCCCCGATAGCTATCGGGGCTATCGGGAGTAATTGTTTTTACCATTTAGCTACCGTATCATTGTATATCTGGTCTGTAATATCAGCTACCATGGTTGTCATTAATTGCTCCTGAACATCCTGAAGCATATTTTTTGTATTATCAAATGTTTGAAAAGCCGAATAACTTTTTTCAAAATCATCATCTGGATTTTTATTGTTGGTAAACCTCACCTTAACGGTCATGGTAAGTTTTGTCTCCGAAGCATATGAATCGGCTGTAACGGACATAGGCGTTAATTGATAACCCACGATTTCTCCTTCCAGATGCATATCACCTCCTTTTTTCAATAGTTGCAAGCGGGTTTGTTTGCTGTAAACATCCCTTAGTCCCTCACTGAACGCGGCTGATAGTGGAGGATAAATTAGCTCGGCTGTATTAGGAAAATCAGAGATCGAAATCGTTTTTGTTTTTGAATAATCAATGGACGATCCGTTAAATTTATAGGATATACTACAGGAAACAGCTGTCAGGGCTATAAGCGCAAAAATCAGCAGATAAGGAATATTATTTTTAAACGTATTTTTCATAAAAAACTAAATACTAACACTATAAACTATAAACTATAAACTATAAACTATTCAATTCCATATTCTTTAATTTTACGGTACAGCGTCCGTTCCGAAATTTCCAGTTCATCAGCAGCTGCCTTACGTTTTCCCCGATGTTTTTCGAGTGTATTTTTAATCATCTGACGTTCCATATCCTCCAGTGTCAACGGTTTGTGAACGGCTTCCGCTTCGTGGTATTCCTCGGCATCCTGATAGGTTTCAACATCATCCACATCTTCGTATTGCTTGTTGTCTCTGGAAGGCTTATCACTTTTATATTCAACAACTCCGGGAACAGTCGTTGGGTTTATCCTGCCATCGTTAGCGGCAATATATTTAGCCGGATAATGTTTTTCTTCCTGTTGGTTATCGGGCTGTTGTCCGTTAATAATTTCATGAACCACTTTTTTTAAATCGTTCATGTCCTTTTTCATATCAAACAGAACCTGATAGAGAATCTCACGTTCGCTGTTGAATGACTTTTGTTCACCTTTGCCATTCGAAAACAAAGCGGGCAATCGTTCCATATCATCTTTTGGAAGGTATGTACGGAGTATCTGAGCCGATATCTCACGTTGTTGTTCAATAACCGATATTTGTTCCGTTATATTTTTCAACTGGCGGACATTCCCGTTCCAGTAGTAATTTGTCAAAATAACCTTGGCTTCATCCGTAAGCTTGATACCCGGCATACGGTATTTTTCGCCAAAATCGGATGCAAATTTTCTAAAAAGCAATACAATGTCATCTTTCCTTTCGCGCAGAGCCGGAACAGCAATCGGAACCGTATTCAACCGATAATATAAATCTTCGCGAAAACGCCCATCGCGTATAGCCTGTATCATATTTAAATTGGAAGCAGCAACCACGCGTACATTGGTTTTCTGCGTTTTGGAAGAACCTACTTTAATAAATTCACCCGCTTCGAGGACACGTAATAACCTCACCTGCGTGGAAAGAGGCAATTCTCCTACTTCATCCAGAAAAATAGTTCCACCATCGGCCACCTCAAAGTAACCTTTCCGGTCTGCGGTGGCACCGGTAAATGAACCTTTCTCATGTCCGAAAAGCTCCGAATCAATTGTACCTTCAGGAATCGCACCGCAGTTTACGGCTATATAAGTACCATGTTTACGATGGCTGTAATGATGTATTATCTGCGGAAAGTTCTCCTTTCCCACTCCGCTTTCACCGGTAATAAGAACTGAAAGATCGGTTGGAGCCACTTGTACAGCTATATCAATGGCTCTATTCAGCAATTCGGAAGTTCCGATAATTCCAAATCGCTGCTTTACTGCTTGAATTTCTGACTGTTGCATAGAAGTATAATAACTTAACTGTAATTATGACATAAATAGACTGACAAAATTAGCAATAATAATGAGATTTGAGTGCTAATTGAAGGAAAAAAGAAGGAGAATTAAATCCTATTCAATTCCTTTAAAGAGATTTGTTATCACAGTAGTCACTGAAGCACTGGAAATCGGATGAAAATATGATACATATAAATTGTCCGTATGTTTCGATAAGCCCGTTTCTATACATTTCACCGGAGCTTATTCTCATTGAACACCTCTTGATTTCCGATATTATGATTGCATAGATCCTTCAGTGAAACTATTGCAAATTAAATAATTTCAGTATATTTGCGGTGTTAATTTAATGAGTAATGCCACGATACACTAAAATATATTTTCTGTTATTGATTACTATCCTACTGATTGGATGTTCCGGAAGTTTCAATAAGTTGAAAACTGCCGGTGATCTTATGGAAACTCATCCCGACTCCGCCCTGCATATACTGCAAGATATTCGTTCCGACCGCTTGATAAGACCATCCGATAAAGCATTGTACGCTTTGTTAATGAGTCAGGCACTCGACAAAAACGACATCAAAGTGGTATCCGATTCACTTATACAAATAGCGGTTGATTTTTACGATAATAATGAACCGTATTATGCCGGATGTGCACAATTTTATAAGGCACGTTGCGCCAAAAATCGTGGTGATGCTCAAAGGCAGGCCAATGCCTTACTGATGGCACAGGAGTTTGGATTGCTGGCTCATGACGATAAATTATTGGGACTGGTATATAGCGATAAAGGAAGCATGTATCAGGAACAAGAGCAGAGCGACAGTTCCATTGTGTATTTCCGGCTTGCATTTCGTGCCTTTGACAGATTAAAGGACAACCGGAATGCAGTTATTTGTTTGCTCAATACCGGATCAGAGTTTTTAAAAAAATCAAATTTCGACAGTTCACTTTACTACTATCGAATGGCTAAAAAAAAGGTACTCTTATCGGGTGACGCACTATTACTCTCGACCGTTTACCGCAGCATTGGTTCAGTTTATTTTCAACAAAAGGCCTACGACCGGGCATTGAAAGAATATAAAAAAGCTCCCATCACGAATATGGTAGTTTACGACAACAACAAATGGTACTTGCTGGCAGGGGCTTATCTTAAAACCAATAATATCGATTCAGCCCGGTTCTATCTGAAACGTTTAAGCAGGTTGAATGAAATGGATCCTGTATATTACCGCAGTTGGCAAACACTCTACGAAAAGGAAGGAAATCTGAAACAGGCATTGTATTTTGCCACGCTTGTGAATAATGCTAACGATTCCATTTACAAGAGTAAACTCAAAGTCAGTTTTGCCGGGATGGAGAAAAAATACAATTACCAAAACCTGCAGGTTTCAAACCAGAAACTGATCATTAAAAACAACCGGACCATGTTGATGTTTTTAATGGCCACTCTTATTGTAAGTGCTTTGTTTATAATGGTTTTACTTTTACGCGTACGATTTAGAAAGCAGCAACTGGAGATACAGACTCAACTTGTACTGAAGGAAAAAGAAAGGGTAGATCAGGAAAAAGAATACAGTTCCCTGCTTTATAAACAACTCAGACTACAGGAAGTATTGATCCAGAATATCGAACATTATCGACATAATGCAGTCAAACGGCCCGAATTGCTGACTTCTTCAAACAAACAAATGAATAATGATGCTTTTTACCGGGAACTCATTACCAGTATGGATCTCCGCTATCGCAATATTTCCAAACGATTAATCAAAAGTTATCCCGAATTAAATCAACAGGACATTATTTTTTGCTGCCTGCTGCTTGCCGATTTTAAAACGGGCATGATTGCAACAATTTTAAATATCAAGAACGATTCAATTGTTACCCGGCGTTATCGGTTACGGGTTAAACTCGGATTGCAAAATTCCGACGATCTCCTGGATTTCCTCACCCAATTTTAACCGTTTTTTTTCCTTCATTTCACCCTCATTTTTCCTGTCTATACCAATAAACATTTATTAAGTATTTAAAATACTTATAATAAGATATTTGTGCAATTGTTCAAAAAAGCTTGTCTATAAAATAAATATTAAAAAATTAGTGTATATCAGATTTTTTTTTTATTTATTTGTAGAACAAAAAAACGAATAATTATCATTATGAAAAAACTTATATTCTCATTCATCTTTTTGTTCGTGCTAATCCTGACCGCACTCATAAATTGTCAGGAAACAAAAACCCGGTTACTGGTCGAAGGACCTCCACTGGTATCAGTTCCTCCGGTAAAAGGTCCGTTAAATATACCCGGAAAGACTTTGAAACCTGCAAAAAGTTTTCAATCATTATTACGGTTTACGGTTTAGGAAAGAATTGATTAAAGAAACAGGTAATTTTTCTCAGGCTCGTAGCCGAACTGTATGTACGAAAACATGCATCCCAATGTCTAATTTTGTCGATGCGCATGTCTGACTTTAAAGATGCGCATGTTCAGCGTAGGAGATGCGCATGTTTGAGTTTGAAGATGCGCATGTATGAAAACATGAAATATATATCTTGATTTTTTTTAGAACTATAATTATTAATTATTAAAACTTCATCGATTATGGCTTTACAGTTTAATGTAGTGGAGCGCATGAATCCACAGACAAAAGAAAAAAAATGGTATGCTTCAACAAAGCTTACAGGCAAACGGGCATTAAAAGATTTAAGTAAAGATCTCGCCGGGGTTTCATCCTTATCGGCCGGCGATGTTCAAAATGTGATTTCGAACCTGATTAACGAACTTCCTAAATGGTTGATGGAAGGTGACAGCGTGAAATTAGATGGCTTCGGCACTTTCCGGCTCTCGTTTTCGAGCGATGGTGCTGCTACAAAAGATGAAATAACGGCAAACAGTATTACCGATATTTATGTCATTTTCAAACCGGACGATGAGATTAAGGCCCTGGTAAAAAAGACGAAAGTAAATCCGGCGGAATAATTCTGAATGAAATTAAATTTAAAAGAGTAAAAAATAACCTAGAAGCTGTCTGTGATACTACCGAAAGGTAGTTAAAGCTATGAATACACTGCCGGGTTGGAAATAATTGTATGCAAATCTGTATGAAAATTGTGAGAGCATTCAACATCCAAAGCAATACCATAGTCCGGCGAATTAATTAGTTAGTAGTGAAAAGTAGAATTCCTGCCGGGCGTAAGTCCGGCGGGGTTTGAAAAAAAAAACAATTAGCCCCGCATAAGGTAAATATAAAAGGTCGTTGTGTAGCGATAGCTAACGGATATAATCTCATAGCAGTGCGAAGTCTTTATGCATTTATCGAATTTATCCATTAGAAGGGATACAGGAGAAAATTGAATGGTTAGTAATAATGATAATTAATGAATTGAAAGAGTTGCAGACTCCGGGAGTGGAGGATCTCAAATCCGTATATACGGAGTTTTTATAATTGTGCAGTAATAATTTGTCAGTTGGTTGGCATATTCAATTGTAAGCATTTGTTTTATTTAAAGGCATAAATAGAAACCTTAAAAAAAACAAGATTATGGGATTACCGGCAGAAAATTGGAAAATAGAAGATGGTAGCGTTGGTAAGGAATGTCAATGTGGATCTTGTAAACAACATTGGATAAATAATACAGGAAAATTATGGCCAGGCACTTGTTCTGTATTCGGTTGTCACAATACAGCAACTGTAGGAGCTCATATAATGAATGAGGAAGTTGAAATTGCTCAAATTGCTCCTTTTTGCGATTCCTGTAATCATTTAACTAAAGTATTTACTTTAAAAGAAGGAGTAATTGTGGTTCGTGCGGCTAAATGCAGATTATGTAATCAGGAACCCCCGATAAAAAGCAGCACGTAATTACAATGTTGTTTTTATAACTATTTATGAAGGTTTGAAGTAGAGTGAAGCATCTTTGTTTGGATTAAAAGAAAGTCTAAGTTCTGCGTAGATTAGTCGTTTTGAGTTGGTCAAACGACATTTGTCCACAATAACTATTGGTAGTGAATATAGAAGGAAAGCTCCGGTTTTCCCTTTGAAAAAAACAAATT
>JAQTOL010000050.1 GCA_028748945.1 Paludibacter sp. | reverse complement strand
TCGATTTTGTTTTTTCAAAAACCGTACTGCGTAATAGCCAGTTCCAAAATATCAGAAAAATAATTATTGCTGTAAAAACAGCCAGTATGGTAATTAAAAGTGATTCATGCCTCTTTATCCAACCGGGTGAAGATGTTTTCTCCGAGAACCATTTATCCGTTAATTGTTGAAGCTTCCCGGAAGCCTTTAATCTGGCAATATTTTCATTTAACAGCCCGATGAACTTTTGATTGTCTTTGCCGGTTGCAAAAGCATATTTACGGGGAAAAAGATTCCCCTGAACTAACTTAATATCAGGGATATTATATCCTCTTAATAATTTAATCGCATTTTGATCGCTACAGAAGAAACCATCAATTTGGTCGGTTTTTAAATGCATGAATCCATCCAATTTTGAAAGGACAATGTGTTTCTCAAAATCCGTACGGGTTGCAAAAGTATCGAGTAAGGCATCACCCTCAATAAATCCGATAGCACTACCTGTTAATGAGTTAACGTTTATATTTTTTTTGTTATTTTCATTTTGAAAAAGGCCCAGAGTCAGTTGGCAAAATGAATCAGAGAAACCATATACTTTTTCCCTTTCAGGAGTTGAAGCCAAAGGAATCAGGTCAACGCTACCGCTTTCCAGTGCAGTAAGCGATTCCTTAAAAGTCATGGGAACAAACTCAAATTTTATACCGGTCGACTTTGAAATTTCCCTGAGTAAGTCAGCTGTCAAACCATCGGGTTGGCCCGATTTATTCATGAATTCAAAGGGTTGAAATTGTTCTCTAAATCCAACT
The DNA here is from genome assembly GCA_028748945.1 of Paludibacter sp. GTDB lineage: Bacteria > Bacteroidota > Bacteroidia > Bacteroidales > Paludibacteraceae > Paludibacter. The sequence goes on along the minus strand of JAQTOL010000050.1, from coordinate 11,115 downwards.
TTGTAGGTATGTTTCAGTTTTCCTGAATGTTGACTCTTTAGAGTCGTTGAACAGAAAATGAAAAGTATCAACAAGATAAAATTTAAATACTCCCTTCTGTTTTTATGAGTGTAATGAGTATTATTATGAAAATTAACAAACATGATATCGATTTAATTATTTATATTGTTTTAACCGGATTCGACTTCCAAAGATTTAGTTTGGAGTAGTTTCAGTTCTATTTAAATATTATATTTTTCACATAATAACGGGTTGAAATGTTTACACAGGCAGTACAGCAAAAGTCACAAAAATAAAACGTTCATTGAGCACTACTTATCTGTCACATATGGAATTTCAACTTTTATACTTGTTCCTTTCCCTGATTGACTGGAAATAAACAGTTCACCATCCAACAAAAAAGCCCGCTCTTTCATACCAATAAAGCCAAAGGCGTCCCGTCTCGTTTCCTGTTTATCGGTGAATCCGATTCCATTATCAATAATTTCCAACACTAATTTGTTTTCTTTTTCAACTAAATTGACCTGCACGTTTGTAGCCTGTGCATGTTTTGCAACATTGCTTAGTGCCTCCTGAAGTATTCGAAACAACGCTATGGATTGTTGAGAATTGATATCAAGATTCGTGATTTCACTTTTAAGACGACAATTTATATGGTATTTCTCCTGAAAATTACTTACCTGCAATTTAGCTGATTCAACAAAACCCAGTAAATGTAATACCTCTTGTCTGTTGTCTGTCATAATCTTGCGGGTAGTATTGATGGTATTATCTATCAAACCCAACAAATTCTCAAATTTGGGTAGTATTTCTTCTAATTTCGCTTTATCAATGACTTTCAATGTTTTTTGTTTCAATATTCCCATATCAATTTTAATCGCTATCAGAATTTGCCCGACTTCATCATGAATTTCATTCGCTAACTGTAACCGTTCCTCTTCACGAACCGTTTGAAGATGTGCTGCAAAATTTTTCAATTCCATCCTGGATTTCTCCAGATCCTTTTCCGATTGCAACCTCCCTGTAACATCACGCATAACTCCTTCATGGAATAATATATCACCCTTGTCATTGAGAATATACCAACCATGATCTTCGACCCAAATTTCGGAACCATCTTTCTTTTTCAACCGATAAATACTCATCTCCAGAGAATTATCCACCGAAATTAAACTATCACGATCCGATGTATCAAAATATAAGTGCTTAGTGATGTCGATATTCATCAATTCTTCTTTCGAATCATATCCAAGCATCTTAACCAAAGCATCATTAACGCTTACAAATTTCCCATCGTGCGTGCTCTTATATACTCCATCGGGCATAAGTTCCACCAGCGTACGGTAATGTTCCTCACTCAGGCGCAATGACTCTTCCATTATTTTGCGTGAGGTAATATTTCGTCCAATACCTAATAATCCAATAATCTGATTATTCTTATCACGCAATGGAATTCTTGTAGAAAGAACACACAGCTTATTCCCTTTACTGTCTAATATATAACTCTCGGCATTAAAATCGGGCTTACCGGTTTGTAGCAGCAACAGGTCGTTGGATTTAAATTGTTCCGCAATTTCTTTCGGGTAAAACTCAAAATCATCTTTACCTAATACTTCAGATTCAGATGATGCACCTAAGAACTCTACTTCGGCCGGATTAGCAAGGGTCTTCTTACATGATAAGTCTTTGGTATATATCAGGTCCGGGATATTATCAATAACCGTGCGAAGTAGTAAACGTTCATTCTGAAGCGATTCTTCAGTCAGTCTTCGTTTAGATATATCACGCACAATTAACTGAACTGCAGCTTTGTTTTCATACTTAATGGGCATTGCTTTCACCTCTACATCAACTATGGAATTATCATTACGAATGAATTTTTCTTCGGCAAGCGGTAAAACAGCATCCTGAGTTGATGCTTTTTTCATTCGTTCAATTATAAATGCACGATTATCAGGATGAATAAAATCAATTACATTTTTACCTATCAATTCACCGGCACTAACAGCATGCATCAATCGAAGACATTCTTCGTTTACAAAAACAATTATGCCATCCACATAAATGGCAATGGCATCGGGTGAATGATCAACCAGTTCCCTGTATTTTTTTTCACTTTCTTTTATCGACTTTGTTTTTTCTGCAACCATGCTACGTAACAACCAGTTCCAAAACATCAGAAGAATAATGAGAAAAGCAAATACACTGAGTATCGTAATAAAAAGCCCTTGATGCTTTTTTATCCAACCCGTGGTATATTGTTCGCCTGAAAGCCATTTATCATTCAGTTTCTGAAGTTTACCTGAAGCTTGTAATTTCGCAAGTTGTATGTTGAGCAATTGAATTAATTGCCGGTTATCTTTGCTGGTTGCAAAAGCATAATCTCTGGGGAAGAGATTCCCTGCTACCAATTTAATATTGGGGAAATCGTATTCTGATAATAGTTTTAGCCCGTTTTGTTCCCCACAGAAAAAAGCATCTATTTTATTATGATCTAAATGTAAAAAACCATCTAATTTTGAAAGGACAATCACTTTTTCGAAATCAGAGCGATTTGCAAAAGTATCAAGCAAAACATCATCCTCTATAAAACCTATTTTATTACCGGCCAAAGAATTTAGCTGAATGTTTTTTATGTTACCTCCCTTTTGATAAATAGCCTGTGTTATTTTGCAGATTGGAGAAGAAAAACTATATGATTTCGTCCGATCAGGTGAGTTAACTAAACAAATCATATCAACTTCGCCATTATTCAAAGCTGCTATCGTCCCATTATAAGTCATTGGGATTATCTCAAAAGTGATATTCGAGGATTTTTCAATTTCATGAAGTAAATCAACAACAAGACCATCCGGTTTTTTATTTTCATTCACAAAACCATAAGGTTCAAACCGCTCCCTCAATCCAACTTTGAAATGGTGTTTCAGCGTATCATTCGATTGACCGGAGAGTGAAACCGTGCTTGATAGCAAAAACAACATCAATAGAAGACTTAATCTGTTCACCCATCCCTTTTGATTGAAAGCTGACAAATTACAAACACAGACGAAACACAAGATAAAATTCCTGTTTAACCTGGAATAAAAACGCATTATGCTTTTTACTTCCATAGTTGCATGGTTTGGGGATGTACAAGTATTCATTTTAATTCTTTCAATTTTTCTACTCCCGTATTTAGGTTTAAATACCGTGTAGAATAAAATTAAAAACCTTTACTTTAACCAATCACTCATCTCATTTTAACATCATATCCATTTATTGATCGGCGTTTTATGCCTGTCCGATTTTGGTCAGTTTTTTCCATAAAACAAGTCTGTCATTGTCAATAATCTTGTACCTTGAATTTTAATTTTAATTAATCTGTTTTCAACAAAATATAATTATTTTTTTCAATGACAGTTTTTAAGTATCAAATATAAGCATTTTTACGATAAAGTATTGATATATAAATAATTGTAGTAATTATTTCATAACAACCAAACTAGTTACTACAAATCAAAATTGAAACTTATTTACTTTACAATCTCACTTCAGATTCGATCGAATCAAGAAAATTAATCTGGTTACAACAACATGATAATGAGTATTCAAAAAGTCCGGTTGATGCTAACCAATTATATTCAATAACCAAGTCATGTAGCAATAAATACGACAAAACAAGTTAAAATACTCGTCTTTTAAAATCCAAATCACCGGATTTATAATAACGTTTCTTTAAAATACAGTTTTATTGACAGCCTAATTATTGATTTTTTAATCTTCTATATGTTTATTTAACTGTACTTGAAGGTAGATTGAATGATCTACATTCAACTATTTTTACAAAATGTGAAGCTAGAAACAAAACGATGTGAAAATATTCAGGACAAAATTCCACCCAGATTACAGTCATGATTCCTATAAATTACTTGAGTGTTTCTTTGAATTAAGCTCATTTAGCAATGAAAACAGGTTAAATCTAAAGCCTGCAACATTGTTTATCTTTCAACAAACTGAATTTCAATTAAAATTTTTTAATAATCAATATTCCAAAAAAACCGTTTTTTCAATTAATCAATCGAAGGGTATTTCAAGATTGTAATGATCATTTCTGGTTTCAACTTTTGGTTCAGTAACAGACGGCACTTCTACTTTCACGATGGTACCAAGTCCTATCTGACTTGAAATATTTAAAATACCTCCCAACAAAAACACCCTCTCCTTCATGCCGATCATTCCATACGAGTCTTGTCTGCCCCTGTTATTCATATCAAAGCCAATTCCATTGTCCTGAACCTCCAACAACAATTTGTCCCCTAATTTTGTCAAATGCACCGTTATCCGGTTAGCCTTAGCATGTTTTACAATATTGGTTAGTGCTTCCTGGACAATTCTGAATAATGCAACTGATTGTTGGGAACTAATATCGATATGTGATATGTCACATATAAATTCGCAAGTCAAATGATGACGTCCCTCAAATTCAATGAGATATTGTCTTGTTGCTTCAACAAAGCCCAGTAAATCAAGTTGCTCCGGTCTCAGACCATTCATAATTCTACGGGCCGTTTTAATGGTAGTATCCGTAAGTTCAACAAGGTTATCAAATTTAGCCAAAATATCTTCGGAGCCAACAAAAGTATTTGATTTTAGAACTTTTTGCTTCAACATACCCATGTCAATTTTCAATGCAACCAGAATTTGACCTAAATCATCGTGTATTTCACGGGCCAGGGCTATTTTTTCTTCTTCCCGAACATTTTGAAGATGCGAAGCAAACTTTTTTAATTGTTCTTCCGACTGATTCAACGCCTTTTCAGCTTCTTTTCGTTCTGTTATATCGAACATTATACCCTGGGAACCTACAATTGCACCGGATGAGTCTACAACAGGCATTCTCAGCACATGCATAAAAGGTTTGGAACCATCGGCAGCCGGATACTCTTCCTCCATTTCATAAGTATTTCCTGTTTGCAGGATTTGATCATGTATATCTTCGCCTAAACTTGAATATTGAACATCGAACCCATGTGCGATACGATTTGCATCTTCTTTTATGGATATTTCCAGTGGTTTTTTTCCAATAAATTCTTCTTTGGATATTCCCTTCAGTTTACAAAATTGCGAATTGACCAGCACATAGCGACCTTCACTATCCTTACGAAAAACCGGATTGGGCAATTGTTCAATAAAAGAATGATAAAGTAATTGTGTTTCCAGTAACTCGCTTTCTATCCTTTTCCTCTCACTTATATCAATGTTAAAGCCGGATATCCCTATTATTAAGCCATTATTATAAATGGGGAATATGATTTGCTGATAGGTATACTTCTTGTTATCGATAACATATTCAACCAGTTCATCAATCATTTCGCCTGCTAATACCCGTTTGTTGTTGCTGTTCCACAATTCAACCGTGTCCGGATGTAGTTTTGAAAAATCATCGGACGTTTTACCCAGAATGGAACCAAAGTGTTCAATCATTTTCTTGTTTTCAAGAATACCTACATTATTGATATCCCTGGCCCAAATCTCAAAAGGTGTATTCTCGATAAATGTTCTCAAAAACATTTCGCTCTTGTGTAATGCATCTTCAGCTTGTTTTCTTTCGGTAATATCAATTAAACTTAACAGAAGTGTTCTTTTGCCATCAGTGTCAATAATGGAAGTAGACCCCAGAAGAGAAACGTCTCTCTTTATTCCATTTTTGACAATGATGGTTTCATATTCAATATTAGTATGAACATTGCCGGTTCGAAATGAATCTTCGATAGATAATCTTAACGTGCATTTCTTACAATCTTTACCATAGCCGCAACCATTTGGATTTTCTAAAGAATTAACACAACCAATAACACCTCCCAGCGCTTGCTCATATTTCATATCTTCCTTGAAAGATATGGCATAAGCATTAAATGCATGATTGGCAAAAAGAATATGTCTCTGTTCATCAAGTACACACATTACTACAGGAGCATTATCATAGATGGCTTTCAGTTCTGCCCGATTATTTTCAAGTTTCTGAAGTATTTGCTTGTTTGTAGTGATATCCCGAATCATGGCTATCACTTTTGACTCACCAAAAGGGAAAACTTTACATTCATAAGCCCTTAAAACATTTTCGACGGTTAGTTCATATTCAAACGGATCAACCGGCTTCTTTTGAATAACCCCATCAATTGCTTCTTTCGTCTGTTGTGCAATATGCTCCGGTAAAAACTCGAAGAGACTTTTTCCCATAAACTCATCCTTGGAGACATATAAGGTCATACCGCTTCCCGATTTATAGTCAAGAAAATTACCATCCGCATCAAGAACAAACATCAAATCAGGAATTGCCGCCAAAAGGGAACTTGTATATTGTTCGTTATCTCTTAAAGTCTGTTCCATTATTTTACGTCCCGTAACGTCACGCCCTGAACCGACAACGCCGATTAATTCTTTCTTCTCATTGAATAACGGAGCCTTATTTACATCAAGAAAAATAAACTTCCCTTTCACATTACCATATTCATCAAACTGCATTTCTTTCATTTTCTGCAAAGTAACGACATCGGTATCAGCACAAATTTCTCCGAATGTATGCCAGTTCGGATCATCAGGATGAGAGTCCCTTTCCCGTTGAGCAAAGAAAATATCGGTTTTTCCAATCGGTTCCGAAGTATCTACTGCATTCAATATTCGTTTACAAAATGCCTCATTGGCAAATATATACTCGTTGTTTAAATTCTTGGCCCACATCATGTCAGGCATAGTATCACTCATCGATCGCAACAGGGTGAAGAGTTCAAAATATTTAGATTCACTCTCGCGTAAAGCTTCCTCGGCCATTTTAATACCCTGAATATCCTGAACAGAACCTATCAGCCCAATAAGTTGATTGTCTTTATCAAACTGCAATTCGGCAATATCATGTATCCATAGTGGAGTTTTATCAGTTTGCCGGATGATCTGATATATTTTATCAAACTTTGATTTTCTGACATTTACTTCCTGTTCGAAATAATCTGATACTATTTTTTTCCATTCGGGATGAATAAAAGACTCCCAACTTTCAAAAGATTTATCAAAATCATCAGGTATTCCAAAAATTTCGTTTAAAACCTCGGAACTTGTCCAGTTATTGTCAGTAAAATTGAACGTATAAGAGCCTAATCGGGCAATTTTCTGTGTTTCTTTTAAAAACAATTCGCTTTCTATAAGTTTTTCTTCAGCTTTTTTGATATCTGTAATATCCTGAATAGAGCCAATCATTTTTATAATCCGATGGTTTAGATCAAACTGCAATTCTCCAATTCCATGTACCCAACATTCAGATTTATCATTATGTCTAATTATTTTATAAACTTTATCAAAGTTGGCTTGTTTACCGATGACTTCCTGTTCGAAATAGTCCGACACGGCCGTTTGCCAGTCGGGATGAATCAACGATGCCCAGCCCTCAATCGACTTATCATAATCACTTGGAATTCCAAAAATTTCGTTCAACACTTCAGAACTTACCCAGTGGCTGTCGGCCAAATTAAGAGAATATGATCCCAATCGGGCAATTTTTTGCGTTTCTTTTAAAAATAATTCACTTTGTCTTATTTTTTCCTGAGCTTCAATACGGTCAGTAATATCATGACCAGATATTTGAACAGCAAACTTATTGTCAAATATTATGGGCATTGCTTTTATCTCAACATACATTTCGGTACCATCCAGTCTGGTATATATTTCTTCCACTTCCGGCAAAGCTACATTAACCGGCGATAAAGCAACATATTTCATTCTTTCAAGAACCATCTCCTTATTCTGTGTGTGAATGAAATCTGTTAATGATTTTCCAAGCAGCTCACTTTTATCTTTAGCTCTCATCAATCGTGTTGCCTCTTTGTTGACATAAGCTATCTTTCCTTCAATATAAATTGTGATTCCTTCGGGTGAATTGTCCATTAAATTGCGATACTTAAGTTCACTCGCCAGAAGTTCCTCTTCCACTTTTTTACGGTCGGTAATGTCAATAATTATACCTCTGAAACCGATTAAATTATTGTCCTTTAGTATTCCATTTGTATAAATTAAAGCTGTAAACACGGTACCATCTTTACGTAACATGGTATATTCCCTGTCAACAATTTCAGTCCAACTTGGTTTTTGCTGAATCAAATCAACAATCCTGTCTCTTTCTTCCGGCACATGAACCATAACTGATTTCTGTCCAACGAGTTCAGTATTCGTATATCCAAGAATTGCAACACTTTGGTCATTTACATAGGTTATAACACCGTTTAAGTCCATTTCGAAAACAATTTGTGGCAACAGATTCGCCATATCTCTAAATTTCGCCTCACTCTCCTTTAAGGCATCTTCAGCATTTTTTCGTTCAGTTATATCGGAGGCGAAATTTAAGGATGCCGGCAAATCATTCCATATAATCCGAACCGAATTAATGGTTAACCAAACATAGTCACCCTGTTTTCTTTGAATAGAATAAGTTCCGGTATTGCCTTGCACAATACCTTCTAATAAGTCTTTATGTTGTTTTCTGATTTTTTCTTTTTGTTCATCAGAAACAAAATCCATAAGCGATTTACCTAATAATTCATCTGATGAAATTCCGGAAATTTGATTGCAAGCCGGATTGGCAAATACAAATTTCTCATTTTGAACGACGTATATGGCTTCGCTTGAGTTTTCAATTAATGTGCGATATCTCTCCTGGCTTTCAATAAGTGCTTTTTCCGTTTCCCTCCTCATTGTATTTTCCCTGTTCAAATCTTCGAACAAGTTAACCGTTGAAATGTAGTTTTCATTTAATTCCCTTGTACGTTCTTCCACCAAAGCAGTAAGTCGCATGCTTTCATTCCTTTTTTCCAGACTGGCGGTTCTTATTTTTACCATGGCCCTTATCTGTGCAACCAGTTCACTTTCATCAATCGGCTTTGCCAGAAAAGCATCAGCGCCAACTTCCAGCGCCTTTATTCTGCTTGATTTATCACCTTTTATCGCGGTTACAAACACAACCGGAATTTCAGATGTATTTTTATCGTTTTTCAGCTTTTGACAAACATCGAAACCATCCATGTCGGGCATAACGATATCAAGCAGAATAACATCAGGTTCTTCTGCTGCAGCTAATTCGAGTCCCTTGAACCCATTTAATGCAGTGAGTACCACAGCATTCTGAAATGATTCCATTATCAATGCTTTAATAGTGATAATATTATCAGGATTATCATCAATAGCCAGAATTTTGATTTTCTTTCTTTCCATAAAATTGGAATTTATTGTTGTGTCCGGTTTAATTTTATTTGCCGGACTTATTTTTTAATTTAGGAACCAACCCAATTTCCTTCGTGGAAGGTATTAAAACGCAGGTTCTTGTACATGCATAAAAAAATAACTTCCTATTCTCACTCTTTAAGTCCTTCCACGATAGCTATCGGGATTGGGGGTTTAAGGTTTCTCAACTTCCGAAAAGCACTTCGTTTATCGTATCATAAAATTCATTATCATCAATCGGCTTGACAATATAGGCATCGAATCCATGCGCCAAAATGGTTTCCCGATCGGTTGTCATAGCACTAGCCGTCAGTGCAATGACAGGAATATATTCCAATTCCACATCAGCACGTATGGTTTTAAATGCTTCAATACCATCCATAGATGGCAAGGCTATATCCATTAAAATAAGATTCGGTCTGTATTTCTTTGCCATTTGAATACCTTCTTCACCTGCAACGGCTTCAATAATTTTAAAATCGTTGGCAAGAATAGCTTTTACCGTGGTCATATTGTCCGGATTATCCTCTACAACCAGAACAACAGGCTTACCATCAATTGGTTGAAACCGGTGTTTAGAAACAGGTTGGACTTTTTCTTCGCTCACGACCATGGATGCAACGGCTGAAATAAGTTCTTCACGTTTCACATCTCCTTTCTGAATAAGTTGATGGATGTTATTACGCTTTAACTCTTTCAGATCATCTTTTGTAATATGTTTTGCCGTCAGTACCAATACCGGAACATTAGCCGTGGGCTCAGCATTTCGTAACGACCTCAGCACTTCAAATCCATCAATATCAGGCATCATCAAATCTAAAATCATGGCATCGGGGATGGTCTGAGAAATAATATCCAAAGCACTGGCACCATCATTTGCTACCAAAATCTGATAACCACATTCTTCTAAGAAGTCTTTGATCTGGATAATGGCCGGTTCACTGTCATCTACCAACAAAATAGTTTTGCCACCAACCGGTTTAACAGTAGCAGGAAGAATTACTTTATTGAAATGTGATATAGCTGCTTCTTCAATAATTCTGTTTTCTGCAGAATACTTCAAAGGCAATGTCAGCGTAAAAGCTGAACCTTTTCCCAATTCACTTTTTACAGTCACAGTTCCGCCCAACAAATTAGCATATTTTTTTGCAATAGCCAAACCCAGACCCGTACCTCCAAACCTGCGCGAAGTACTTCCATCGGCCTGACGGAATTCATCAAAAATATGAACCATATGGTTTTCGGCAATTCCGATTCCTGTATCGGTAATGGTAATAGTTATTTTATCTGCACTTTGTTTCGATTTAATTTCCACTGTGCCTTTTTCAGTAAATTTCACAGCATTGCCTATCAGGTTTTGAAGAATATGACGGCATTTGTTCAGATCGCTGGTAAGCAGCAATTCAGCCTCTTTACCGGAATGTATGAGTTTCAGCTCTTTTGTTTCGGTTTGTGGAAGGATCATACTCACAATTTCAGCAATCAAATTATTAGCATTAAAATTAATTATTTCAATTTCTTCACGACCCGATTCAATGCGCGAAATATCAAGAATGTCGTTGATAAGCAGAAGCAAATTCTTACCATTCCGTTCTATTACTTCCAGGTAGCTATATTCTTCAGCAGGAATTTGATTCGAAAGACGACGATTTAGAACGCCTGATAAGGCGATAACTGAGTTTAAGGGCGTCCTTAATTCATGGCTCATATTCGACAGAAAATTTGTTTTAAGCACATTGGCTTCACTCAGCATTTTCTTTTGCATTTCCAATTCTCTATTTTGCTCCGTAAGTTCGGCTGATTGCGCTAACAGTTCCTTTTTTTGCGCTTCTAGTTCCATTTTTGTAACTTCCAGATGTTCTGATCGTA
>JAQTOL010000049.1 GCA_028748945.1 Paludibacter sp. | reverse complement strand
GATGTAACAAATTCGGAATGTTTTCTACCTTCACGGTAATCGGGTTCCTTTGAAGGATATTTCAGGTACTTTTCGAATGTAGATGCCGGTTCACCGAAGTTAAGCACTGCATGATAAAGCAGTGCCTCTTTACTCCGGTAAATGGACGAACCTAAAATCTTTTTTCCATCGATAGCAATATCCGAAATCCCTCTCATGGCGAGGTTCTTCACTCCTGCTCTTTCCAGGCTCTCAATTATTAATGAATTTATTTGATTGAAAACTACCTTCGGTTGCAAATTGTCCGGTTGAAAAAACACAACCGAAATAATCAGATTATTCGGTGTTAACATGACCGTCTGCCCTCCCGAAGGCCGTTTCAAAACCGTTATATCATCCTGTTTTACTTTTTCAAGAAACAACGCATCAGCTGCCTTATTGGAAGCTCCCAAAACTATATAGCTTTTGTCTGGTATCCAGGTCAGAAACCGTTTGGTTTTATCCAACAGTAATAGTATGTCAGGAAGATTATAATCGGTCATTTATAGATAATTAAAGCCCCCTATCCCGATAACTACCGGTACCCCAGAGAGGGACCTAGACAAATTCTGTAATTTTTCAGAAAAAAACAATGAACATAAAAAATTATTTATGAATTGCTTTATCGATGGCTTCGAAACCAACTTCCATATAAATTTCCGAAACTGTTGGGTGTGCATGAATCGTCTGAGCCACATCATAGATAGTTCCTTCGGTTGCCATCAAAACAGCAGCTTCGGCAATCATGTCAGTAGCATTGGCTGCAATTATCTGAACTCCGAGCACCTGTCCGTATTTTATATCCGACAACATACGGATATACCCCTCCGTATTTCCTTCAATCATTGCCTTTCCGTTTGCTGATAAAGGAAATTCACTTACCTTGTATTCAAGTCCGGTAGCTTTTACTTCCTGTTCGGTCATCCCCACCTGAGCTATTTCCGGAACCGTATACATATTTATGGGGTAAATCTGGCCGTCAAAAGTAGATTCAATCCCCTTTATCGTGTTGATAACATGGATTCCCTGCGCCGATGCAACATGAGCAACAAAGCTTTTACCGGCTACATCACCAATAGCAAAAACACCTTTGATATTCGTTTCAAAATTATCGGAAGTTTTGATAAATCCCCTTTCAGTCAGTTCCAGCGGAGTTTCACTTTCGGGAAGAATTGCTTTTCGCGAATTACAGTTGACAATCAAATCACATTTAATTCTTCTGTCGGCAATAATCAATTCGCCGTTTTCAAATTTTCCGGGAGTATCATTTATTATCAAATCGACATTTTCCGATTTTAATTTTTTAGTGATATAAGTGATTAAATGCTCATCCAAACCCACCATAAAATAAGCACTGTTGGCAACCATGGTTACATTTTTATCAATCAGTCTGAAAAACTGAGCAATCTCGGCAGTCGAAACATGATTTCCAGTTACGACAATATTTTCGGGAATGGATTCCAGTGAAAATAAATTTTCAATTTCCACAATGGGTGCATTCTTCAGTGACTCATCCATTACTTTTGGTTTTGACCCCGTAGCAATAATGACATTTTTAGCACTGATTTTTTGATCGTCAACGTAAACCGATTTGTCGGCCGCAATTCTGGCTGTACCGGTAATAATTTCCACGCCGTTCTTTTTGAGTAAATAACGTACACCGGACGTCAACTTGTCTGTAATCTTTGAAGACCGTGCCTTCGCTTTATTCCAGTTGAACGAGAGCTTATCCGCATCAATACCATCAATCCCAAATTCTTCAAATTGCTTTATCTTTTTGAAGTTTTTCGCACTCTCCAACAATGCTTTGGTAGGAATGCATCCCCAATTGAGACACATTCCACCCACATACATTTTTTCAATAACTGCGACCTTTAAACCAACTTGTCCGGCACGAATAGCGGCTACATAACCGGCGGGTCCGGCACCTATAATTAAAACATCATATTCCATTGCAACAATTATTAATTGTAAATTATTAATTATAAATCCATTCGTTATTCCATCATCATTAAAACCGGATCCGAAAGATATTCCATTATGCTGTTTATAAACCGGGAAGCTTCACCACCGTCCACTATGCGGTGATCAACAGCAAGTGACAGCGATAATACATTTCCAACGATAATCTGATCCTCTTTTACGATCGGCTTCTTCAATAACCGGCCAATACCGAGTATTCCCGCCTGTGGATAATTGATAACCGGTGTTGCAAAGATACCTCCGATAGAACCGTAATTGGTTAATGTAAATGTTCCGTCTTTCATATCTTCTATTGTCAGTTTTCGGTCGCGCGCTTTATCCGACAATTCGGATATTTTCTGTGCTATTTCGAAAAGGCTGAGTTTGTCTGCATCACGGATGACCGGAACCACCAATCCTTCAGGCGTATCCACTGCAATCGCTATATTATAATAGTTTTTGAAAATCATCCGATCGTTTTCCATGTCCAGTTGCGAATTCAGTTGACGATGCTTTTTAAGCGCGTTTACAGTTGCTTTCACAATAAATGGCAGGTAAGTCAGTTTGCTGTTTTTATCGGCATAACTCTTTTTATAACGATCGCGGATACGCATCAATTCACTTATTTCCACTTCTTCGAAAAGGGTCATATGTGCTGCACTTTGCTTCGAATTTATCATATTCTTAGCTATTGCTTTTCGTATCTGTGTTAATGGTTCGTAAGTAACAGCATCTGCATTTGCAGGTTGTTTGTACGGTTCATGTTGCACTCCTGAGCCGGTTGTTTTAGCCGGTTTGTAGTTTTGAATGTCTTCTTTAGTTACTCTACCTGAAGGTCCGGAGCCTTTAATCTGATTGATATCAATATTGAGGTCACGGGCCATAGCACGTGCAAGCGGAGTTGCCAATGCTTTTTTAACCGGTTTTGCCTCAACTTCTTTTTTATCGGCTCCTTCATCACTTGCCGCCAGAATAGCATTACTTCCGGCTAATTCCATGGTACCGACCACTCCGGCTCCACCTTCATCAATCGGTTCAGTCAATGGCGCTTTTACTTCTTCTTTTGCTACTGCGACAGCTTCTGCTCCAAAAACGCCTTCAATTTCGATTTCCACCAGGGGTTTTCCAACCAGGGCAATTTCACCTACTTTTCCAAAAGTAGCTACTATTGTTCCGGTTTTTGGTGATGGAATATCGGTAACCACCTTGTCGGTTTCCATATTACAAAGTGCTTGTCCGGCTTTTACCGTCTGCCCTTTTGTAACATACCATTCAAGTATAGTTCCTTCTTCAAGTCCTTCCCCGATATCTGGAAAGTTAAAAATATATCTCATTATTTAGAATTTTAGAATTTTACGGTTCGCTCAATTTCATAAAAAATCCGATCGGGCGAAATCATATATAATGGTTCTCCTTTTGCTAACGGCACAATGGTATCAAATCCCATCACCCTTTTGGGCGGTGCTTCCAGGTATAAAAATGCTTCTTCGTTGGCTATGGCCATAAGTTCGCCACCCACACTAAACGAAGTTGGTGCTTCGGCCACAATAACTATTTTCCCTGTTTTCTTGATGGAGTTTACTATCGTTTCCTTGTCGAGAGGATAAATGGTTCGCAAGTCTATCAACTCAACAGAAATTCCGGCTTCCTTTGCCATAACCAATGCTTTCTGACATTCGCGAATCATGGCTCCGAAAGCCACAACAGTAACATCGGTTCCTTCGGTCAATACCTTGGCTTTACCAATAGGAATAGAAAATTTATCATCAGAAACTTCCTGTTTGATAGCCCGGTAAATTCGTTTTGGTTCCATGAAAATAACAGGATCTTCGCTTTCAATAGCGGCAATCATCAACCCTTTTGCATCATGCGGCGTGGAAGGAACCACCACTTTTAATCCGGGAATATGAGAATATAACGCTTCCGGACTTTCGGAATGATGTTCCAGCGCATTGATACCGCCACCATATGGAAACCGAATTACCATGGGTGCTTTGTACATCCCCCGCGAACGGTTATTCATCCGCGAAACATTGGAAATTATCTGATTAAATGCCGGATACGAAAAACCATCAAATTGTAGTTCAACCACGGGTCTTAAGCCCGACATAGCCATCCCAAGGGCGGTTCCGACGATGGCCGATTCGGCTATAGGTGCGTCAAAAACCCTTTCTACGCCGTGTTTTTTTTGTAATCCTTCGGTAACCCTGAAGACGCCACCTTCTAAACCGGCATCTTCACCGTACATCACTACGGTTTTATCTTCTGCAAGCTTAATGTCTAACGCATTATTTATGGCCTGTACTATAGTCATTACACTCATTTTTTGCTCTCCTTCCATGTTAGAAATTGTTCATAATCGGCTTTTTGTTTTCTCAAATCGTCGGGCATATCCACATACATATGCTGAAAAACATCATCTAATTTATAAGGGGGCATATTTTCAGCTTCTTCAAATTGTTTATCCACTTCCAGTTTATATTTTTCAATTAATTCTTCTTCATTTTCTTTCCAGATCCCTTTATGATCCATATATTTTTTCAAACGGTGCATCGGATCGGTTTTGTGCCATTCAGTCTCTTCCTCTTTTGTCCGGTATTTTGTCGGATCATCGGAAGTGGTGTGTGCACCTTTCCGGTAAGTCAATGCCTCAATTAAAACCGCACCTTTTCCGGCTTTGGCATATTCCACAGCTTCTTTGTAAGTGGCATACATGGCAAAAAAATCATTTCCGTCCACTTTCACTCCGGGGATACCGAAGCCAACAGATTTTACAGCCAGATTGATTGCATTTGTCTGGTTCTTTACCGGGACAGAAATGGCATACTGATTATTCTGAATGGTATAAATTACCGGCACTTTCCAGTTTCCTGCAAAATTAAGTGCTTCGCTGAAATCGCCTTCCGACGTTCCGCCATCACCGATTGAAGTAAAAACAATCTCATCTTTTTTCTGATATTTTACAGAATATCCAATGCCCGTGGCGTGTAAATACTGCGATCCGATAGAAATACTGATCGGAATCACATGATTTGCTTTTTTAAAATTGCTGCCTTCTTCATTTCCCATATAATAAAGGAATATTTCTTTCATGGACACTCCTTTCAAAAGCATGATCCCAACTTCCCGAAAAGCCGGTACCAGCCAGTCCTGATCTCTCATGTTCATTCCCGATGCGGCATGAATAGCTTCGTGTCCCAAACAGGGCGGATAGGTATACATGCGTCCCTGACGCTGAAAAGAAACTGCCATCTCGTCGGCCGTTCTGAAAAAAAGCATATGTTTATATGCCTGAATAATTGTTTCGTCATCCAGATCAGGCATATACTCTTTGTTTATAACCTTACCATCATTGTCGATGACTCTGAATATTTTATCTTCTAGTGGATTAAAATCGTTAAAGATCATGTTTAGTTGTTTTATCGTATTGAAAGATTTGTATTAAGTAGAATGGATTTAAATTAAACTTTTCTGCTAGCTATAACAACAAAAAATTAATATGGTTCTTTGATCTTGCTTTAAAAATGTATTTTCACATTCTTTAGAAAAAAATGCCGGCAAAACTCTATAAGAAGAAGTTCAGCCGGCATTGTCAAAAAGACAGGAACTACTCGGTATATTTTATAACATCCACAGGACAACTTTCCGCTGCCCCTTTGATGTGTCTCTCATATGCAGAGTAGTTAACACCTTCAATTACAGTTGATATATCTTTGATTAAAAAAACTTCCGGACACAGACTTTCGCAGATGCCACAAGAGGTGCAATCTTCTTCCACCCAAACTTTTGTTATTGCCATGCTATTTGTTTTAAATAAACGTGATGTTAATTAGTAATACTTCTTTTTAATTTTCTTTTTATATTTATAGATAGATTCGTTTTTAATCCTTGTTTTCAACAGAAATTTACAGTTGATTATCCATAAAGTTTTGAGGCCCCATTCCAAAACTGTAATTTAAAACCAATTTGGGTTCTGTTTTGTTCGGGCTATTATAATTGAAAATTAATTTAAGCATCCCTGAGTGGTTTGGCATTCATTTTTTTAAATATTACTTCAATTGCAAAAACAGAATTCAATACCCCATAAAAAAACCTCCGCAGACTGAACTGCGGAGGTTTGTATTATATATGCATGAACTTTTAGTAGGCAACAGATTCAGTCACTTCTATACTTTTTTTCGATCTCCGGTACATATAGGAATTAAAAATATTGCGTTTGGCAAATCGTAATTGTTTATCGGCATTAATCAGCCGGGTATAGATATTTTTTGAAACGCCGAAATACTCGTATGTTGAGCCATCCATAAAGGAAACTTCCAGTAGTTGCCCTTTGAGTTTGAAATCGGCTATGCCCGACTCGGACGAAGCCAAATGTTCCTCTTCATTTTCAGCTATTGTTTCGGGGGCAATGCTCACTAAAAAATGATATCCGTCAATTATTTGCCGGCTTTTATGCTCTGCTTCAAGTGCCATCTCGTGGTCAGCCGAAAATTTATCGGGGTGCCATTCTTTTACTAAATTCCGGTAGGTTGTTTTAAGTGTTTTAAGATCTATTTCTTGCTCTACATTAAATAATTTCCTGTATTCGTTAATACGCTTCATAAAAGGTTGTTGCTTTAGGTTTTGGTAGTATTTGCTTCACAGCTTTTTTAATCGGGCGCAAAGGTACAAAATATATAGGGGTAAATACGTCGGGTCTATTAAACCAATATCAAAAAAATCTTTTCTTTTTATAAGTTTATGTGGTTTATCATTCATTCAGATAATCACCTGTTTCTTCAAAATGACTTAATTTTGTGCATTCTACGAAAATGATTAATTTTGAAACAAAATTCATCAATGTATATGAGAAAGGACATCGTACCAATACTATTTCTTATTACTATACTCGTTATGGTAGCAGTAATAGGACTTGCTGTGAACTTATATTTGAGGTTTCGTGAGTCAGAGAAACTGAAAAAGGAAACTGAAACCCGTTTTCAGGAGTTGAAGAATCAGCTCAATCCCTTACAACTGGAAGCATTGGAAGCCAAATTAAATCCTCACCTTTTTAAAAATATCTTAAACTCCATCCAGTCGCATGCCTATCAGACCTATTTTGCTATTGATAAACTGGCCAATGTGTTGGACTATATTCTGTACGAAAGTCGTAAGAAATTAGTTACACCCCGGGAGGAAATAGAATTTGCCTTAAACCTGATTGAGATTAATAAAATCAAAGTGAGCCCGCTGTTTGATTTAAAGGTGAAAACCAGGGTAAATGATACGGAACCCTTGTATGATCAGAAGTTGTTAGCTCCCTTAATTTCAATCGATTTGATTGAAAATGCATTCAAGCATGCCGATATTCAAAGTCCCAATGCCTTTATTTCGATTACGTTGGAGTTTAAAGATAATCATTTCGGACTTACGGTTGCCAATCTTATTTCGTCGAAACCTCTATTAAAGAAAGAAAAAGGCGGAATCGGCATTCATACACTTGACCAACGGTTGAAAATCATTTATCAGGACAACTTTAAACTGGAAACTTTTGTTGAAGATAATATATTTATTGCTCGTTTAAATATCGATCTCCTTGAATATAAAATTAAAATGCTTGCTGCTCGATGATGAATTACCGGGGCTGACATACCTGAAAATGCTCTGCGAACAAATTCCTGAGTTGGAAGTGGTAAAAGCTTTCAATCAGCCTGATGTGTTTCTTGCTGAATCTAACCGTCTAAATTTCGATCTTTGTATTCTGGATATTGAGATGCCTCATATAAACGGAATTCAACTGGCAGAGTTGCTCAAGGGAAAGCTTATAATTTTTACCACCGCACACAAAGAATACGCTGCCGAGGCATTTGATTTGGACGTTGTGGACTTTGTACGTAAGCCTATTGAGTTGGAAAGACTCCAAAAAGCGGTTCATAAAGCCATCAAACAATTGACCGACACCCTATACAGCAAAAAGTTTACTCATCTGAACACCGACAAAGGAAAATCGCTCATAGTGTTTGACCAGTTGTGTTACATTAAATCTTCAGGAATTGACAGCAGGGATAAAGATGTGCTGCTTAAAGATGGGTCTAAAATCTGCCTGAAAAATATCTCATTCGAAAAACTTCAAAATATTCTCCCCTCTAACAGGTTTTGCAGGATAAACAAGCAGGAAATAATTGCCATTGACATCGTCCGGCATTTTTCTTTCAATCAAATAGCGTCTACTATTCCGGATGAACAAAACAAACCTCTGATGTTTTATTTAAGTGAAGTGTATCGGAATACCTTTTTGGAAAAGGTAAAAATCTGATTCATTACATTTTTTTTCAGGCTTATTACATTATAGACCCGATACTGTTTCGTACCATAAATCTTGTTGTTTTTTAATAATATCTTTGTGCTTTAAATAGTATTACCTTATAAGTTGATCGAAAAAAAACAGGGATACATTTGTACTACACTAAAACATCAGGAAATATGTTTAAAAAATTTAGAAATGTTTTTTTTTACGTGCTGATAATCGGTGGTTGTTCGGCATTAATATATTGGATAGCCCGGATGGGTACCAAACTGGAAGTTACATCCAATGTAATTACTTCCGGAGAGAACAAACCGTTGTGGATTGAATTCTTACATTCACTCGTACAAAATATCGGACATTCCCTGCCTATTCTGTTGGCGCAAATAATCACCATTATTTTGGTTGCCCGTATATTCGGGTGGATTTTCAAAAAAATAGGGCAACCCACGGTTATAGGCGAAATACTAGCCGGCATTGTGTTGGGTCCATCGCTTATCGGAATGTACTTTCCCGCGTTTACAAGTTTTCTTTTTCCGGCTGAATCATTGGGCAATCTACAGTTGCTGAGTCAAATCGGTTTGATACTGTTCATGTTTATCGTGGGGATGGAAGTTGATATCAATGTATTAAAAAGCCGGGCTCATGATGCAGTAGTGATAAGCCACGCCAGTATCATCGTTCCTTTTTCACTGGGGATGGGACTTGCTTACTTTATTTATCAGTCATTTGCACCTCCGGGCGTGAGGTTTACTTCGTTCGGGTTGTTTATCGGAATATCCATGAGCATAACGGCTTTCCCTGTATTGGCGCGCATAGTTCAGGAAAGAGGAATTCATAAAACCCGGCTTGGTACTGTTGTCATAACGTGTGCTGCAGCCGATGATATAACCGGATGGAGCATTCTGGCTGCAGTAATTGCCATTGCCAAAGCCGGTTCGTTTGCCAGTTCTTTTTATACCCTTTTGCTGGCCGTATTGTATGTGTTTGTCATGATTAAAATTGTCCGGCCTTTTTTAAAGCGTATCGGCGATTTACATACATCCAGTGCCAATCTCAGCAAATCTATTGTCGCCATCTTTCTTGTTACACTTATTTTATCATCCTGGGTCACCGAAATTATTGGCATTCATGCCCTGTTCGGTGCTTTTATGGCCGGAGTAATTATGCCTACAAATCAGAAATTCAGGAATATCTTTATCGAAAAAATTGAAGATATCGCTCTGGTGCTTCTGCTTCCGTTGTTCTTTGTTTTTACCGGTTTGCGAACTCAGATCGGATTGTTGAACGACGCTTATTTATGGAAAATTACCGGGTTGATTATCCTGGTTGCCATTACCGGTAAATTTATAGGAAGTGCGCTGGCGGCAAAGTTTGTAAAGCAAAGCTGGAAGGACAGCCTGACCATTGGCGTTTTAATGAACACCCGGGGATTAATAGAACTGGTGGTTTTAAACATCGGGTACGATTTAGGCATACTTACTCCTACGGTATTTTCGATGTTCGTGATCATGGCATTGGTAACGACATTTATCACCGGACCGGCACTGGATTTAATCAACTGGGCGTTCAAATCAAAGTCCGGAGATAAAATAAATGAAATAAGCCTGATCAATAAATTTAGAATACTGGTATCATTCGGTAATCCTGAAAATGGCAAAGTACTGGTCAGGTTAGCCGATTCATTTATAAAAAAAACAACCGGCAATTCGGGCATTACCGTCATGCATTTATTTCCGAGTGCCAAATCGCATCAATACAACCTGGAAACTTATGAGAACGAAAGTTTTGCTCCGATTTTAGAAGAATCAAAAAACCTCAATCAAAAAATAACCACCCTTTTTAAAGTGACGAATGATATTGAATCGGATATTACAGAGGTGGCCAACAAAGGAGAATATGATTTACTGCTGATTGGTATCGGGCAATCTATTTTTGAAGGGAGTTTATTGGGAAAAGTTCTCGGTTTTACAACCCGTATCATCAATCCCGACAGATTGATTAATCAGGTTACAGGACGGGAAAGTATCTTCGAAAATTCACCTTTCGATGAGCGCACACGTTCCATCATTGCAAACAGTAAAGTAACGGTAGGCGTGCTGATTAACAGAGGATATAACAAAACCGACCGGATTTGTATTCCTGTTATTAGCCCAAACGATCAGTTTTTGATTGAATTCACCCGGAAGCTGATCAATTTCTCGGAATCGCAGATAACGTTTATTGATTTCAAAAATCATATTCATAAAAACACCAAACTGAAGGAATCGATTCGGGCCATCGAACAAATTGCTCCCAATCACGTAAGTTTGGTGAACGAAGGAAAAATCAGCCCCGACTTTCTGAAAGAACAAGACCTGATGCTTATCAGCGTGGAGAGTTGGAAATACTTCATCGACTCCAAAAACAGTTGGCTGACTACTATACCTTCGACACTGATTATAGCGGAAAAAAAATGAACAAACCCGAGTGTAAACTCTAAGGATTTATGCCTCAATCATTCGAAAAAAAAACGGTCGGAATTCTGAGATTCCGGCCGTTTCCATTTAAATATTGTGATGTGAACATTAAAAGGGACAATTTTATGCAGGAGCCGTAATCGGGTCTTCGGTGTGAACGTCCTTACCTTCGTGCCTGCGGGTTTCACGGGCTTTCAGTTGTGTTTTGTAGTGCGTAATCAGTTCGTTCATTTTATCAGCCGGAGTCTGATAATCCAGATCTTCGTATTCGGTACTACAAAATTCAAAAGCATCATAAAAAGCAGTAAGCGTTTTATCCATTTCAGCACGTATGGCTTCGGCATCTACTTTTTCAACCGATGAATTTTCATCGCTTCGCTGCAGATACAAGGTAGCAAACTGAGTATTTATTTCCTGCAAATGATCAAAAAGAATAACCAACAGCATGGCGGCAGCTGCAGCCTTTACTTCGGTATTAGCATCATAATCGATCAACAAATCATTGAAACGGTCGGTATTGGAATTGTAGTTTGTATTGCCAATATCCCGTCCGTGTTTATCCAGAAAGCGATTCATTATAACCACTTGTTGTGCCAACGAAGGCATGCTCAGTTTACCGAACATTTTAACCTGATCACTGATAGAAACAATCAGTGTCCGCCGTTCGGTATTTAAATCGGCCAACTGATTACTGATAACATTTCCCAACTCTTGTGCTTTAATTTTTACAATTTCAGGCATTAAAGCCTGCACCCTGTCGAATGACTTTTTCAGATGCAATGCTTCAGCTCCGAATTTCAGAAAAATGGCTACAATCTGGCTAACAAACATACAGTACTCACTGTTCCACAGATGGCTAAGCTGTACGCGAAAAATAGTGACTTTCATAATTTAAATTTTTATAGTGGTTATTATTTGAAAATAATTAACGCAAAAATAAAACTAATTTTCGAGAATACATCAAAACAAATAAACTTTTTTACTATAAAATGCACTTTTTTTTACAATAATAAACAACTTCTTCCGAAACCCCGATTAATAAAGGATTTCCGACACGGGCGGAAACACAAAATTTCTTCGGCGCGACCTTCCGCCCCGGGCGGAATGGCAAAACAAACAGAAAGGGAGCTTCCGCCCGGAGCGGAACCGAGAATCCAATTAAAAGGGAGCTTCCGGCCCAGCCGGTAGGGCAAATTTCTTCCGGCGCAGGCTTCCGGCCGGGCCGGAAGGGTGAAACTTAAAAAATGGAGAGGGGGGGAATGGATGG
>JAQTOL010000048.1 GCA_028748945.1 Paludibacter sp. | reverse complement strand
GAAGTGGATGGGGAAGTAATCAGATTTCCATTTTCATCTTCCACCAACCATTCCAGACAAAATTCCGCAGCACCCTTCATAAGAGGATAAGCTTTACTTTTCAGAAAAACATTGTCACGTGTAAACTGATAATGTTCCCATAAATGAGTACTTATCCAGGCTCCACCCATGTTCCAGCAAGCCCACGACGGATCGCCCTGACCTGCCTCACCGACAGGATTACTCATGGCCCAAATATCGGTATTATGACAAAGACACCAACCTCCTACCCCGTAATACTTTTTTGCCGTCACCGCACCTGTTTTCGAAATATTTTCAATTAAACCGAATAAGGGCAACTGCATTTCTGACAAATTTGTCGTTTCTGCCAACCAATAATTTTCTTCCAGATTAATATTGGAAGTGTAATTACTACTCCAGGGCGGACGAATATACGGATTCCAGATTCCTTGTAAATTAGCTGGCACGCCTTTCGTTCTGGAGCTTGAAATCAACAAATACCGTCCAAAATTAAAATAAAGAATCTCCAGATTTTTATCTTCTCTTCCATTTGCGTACCGCTTTAAACGTTCGTTTGTAGGCAGATTGGGTGCATCCGTTTTTCCCAGGTCTAAACTGACTCTGTTATAAAATGATTGATAATCTTTAATATGATCTGATTCCAGAGCGTCAATAGTCTTTGAAAATGCTTTATTCAGATACGATTGTGCAATTGACTTTTCGTTCAATCCTTCGGTGGCAGGATTTTTATCAAAACCATTGAAACTTGTTGCCAGCGAAATATAAATAACGGCTTCCGTTGCATTTTTGACAGCAATAGTCGAATCGGTCCGGACAACCGAACCACCTGTATTTTTAATCTTGATTAAAGAAGAAAACCGTGTTCCTCTTTTTTCATCGAACCGAACCGGATCTTTTACATCCCTTCGGTAACTTGGTTCACAATGATAAGGAGCATAACCATTTGCCTGCAATGTTTTTGATTTTACCGAAACCTTATATTTCAACAAACTTTCAAATTGCAAATCAAAATTCAGGCTTCCTTTCTTAGAACTTGAAAGTTTAATAATCATCACCTGATCGGGATAGGAAACAAAGTATTCCCGTTTATATTTTACACCGTCAATTTCATAACTCAGAGTTGAAACGGCATCGTTTAAATTTAATTCACGATAATAATTGACAGGTTTACCGGACTGGCTGAAATGTATATTAAGTGTTCCAAGAGGTAAATATGACTGAGAAAAAGTACCCTGAACCTTTTTGTTCAGTTTATCTGCCAGAGCGTAATCATTATTTTTTAATGCTTCTCTTATAGCGGGAATATTCTGATACGCATCGGGTGATAAAGATGGATTAACCGGTTCACCCGACCACAGGGTTGCATCATTTAAATATATCTTTTCATTTGTACAATCGCCAAAAACCGAGGCCCCAATTCTGCCATTTCCAAGTACAAGCGTTTCTTCAAAATACTGTGCCGGTTTATTGAACCAGATTAAATCCTGAGACTGAGCCGAAACAATAATGGAATTTAACACTAAGAATAAGAAATAAATTTGCCTTCGTACGTTTTTCATTTTCATTATTTTTATTTAAGGTAAGTCTGTGAAAAATAAAAGAATGTAATTATTTAAGTAAAATATCAATGGAAAAATCAGCAATCAAATTATCTTTGAGAAGTAATTGTAATAGGATTCTATATTGCAAAGTTACAAAATCTAAGATTTGCAGCAAGCAGACGGTTCGGGATATAAATACATTTTAAATTTAGAATATGGAATTTTACGGAAAAATTCAGTAGGAACGACTATTGACAGAACGAATTTTCTGCCGAAGTTACAGCTGTCGAACATAGGGAAAGTGAAATTTATCTATTTGATATCAAATGTATTAAACCGTAAAATAGCGAAGCATTCACTTTTTACAACCGGAACTATACAATCAATAAATTTGAGTTCAATAAATTATAATTCAAACTATGAAACTTAAAGATTTGTATAAATTTCTATGCACTTGTACAATAAAACAGTTGTTCAATATCCTAAATACTGTATTTTTGCAGGTAAGTTAATTGGCTGAAATCACACTCGGCCCGAGAGTCAAATTAATTACTTTAAATTAATACGCTTCATGAGAAATTTCATTAAAATTCCTATCCTCTTGTTGTTTGCAATTCTCACACTTGTCCGTTGCACAAACGAAAAGGAAGATTATTTCAAACGTCCGGGTTGGTTAGAACCCCCTATTTACGAAGTTTTACAAAAACAAGCAAGGTTTTCCTCCTACTTAAAATGCGTTGATCGGACACTTTATGCATCCGCACTTAAATCAAGTGGCTTGTATACCGTTTTTGCACCGAATGACGATGCATTCAAAAGCTACCTCCTATCAAAAAATTTTGCTACAGTTGATGACATTCCTGACTCTACAGTCAATGCGATTGTTGCTTATTCCATCGTATATAACAATTATTCATTTGACCATCTAACCGATGTATTAAGTGGGGGTTGGGATTCACTAACCAGTATAAAAAAGAAAACCGCCTATTACGAAACGGTACATCAGGAAACCTATTTGGGAAATACGGTCTGGGTATACGATTTGCCATCGCTGTTTTCCGGATCTATAAATTACAAATACCTGCCGTTTTATTTAAGCCGGGTTTTCGAACAATCCCGTTCCGCCTCTCAGGCAGCTGAAGATTACGGCATCTTTTATCCATCACCCGGTAGTACTTACACTGGAAGCAACGTACAAAGCGCTGCTATTTTGACAAAAGATATGGTGGCAGAAAATGGTGTGGCACACGAAGTGGATCATGTATTGGAACCGCTACCAACACTTGAAAAAATATTGAATGACCCGGACTATTCAAAATTTAAAGCACTTATTAATGCAAAAGGATCTACGGGCGTTCCCTACTTTATTACCTATATGTACAACAAGTCGTTGACCGACTATTTTCAGCTGGCACTACCAACCAAGAATATCAACGAAGTCTATTTTAAATATTATAGTGAAATAGCGGTTAACCTGAATGGTGAGAGGTTTGGTACAAGTGATAGACAAGCAGAACAGGGAGGTTATACACTTTTTGCACCTGACAATGCTGCCATTGACAAGTTCTACAACGATAAATTAAAAGAATATTATCCCGAAGGAATTGATTCTGTTTCAAAAGACATCTTAGCCTATTTTATTAATGCCCAAATGATTGATGAATTGGTTTGGCCGGGTGACTACAAGGGAAGTATGAACTCGCAGGGTGAATTCTTAAACGGTAAAGGAAATCGTGGGGCTGATTTCAATAAATCTAATTATAAAAAGATTGTACCGGCCAGTAACGGATTATTTTACGGCTCCGACAACTACATTAAAAGCCGTTATTTCGAAACTGTGTTTTCTGAAATTTTACTGAATCCAACATACAATCTTTTAAATACGGCCTTTACTCAGTATTTTAACACTACCTTAAAAGAAGAGTTACTAAAATGTGAATTAAATGGATACACTCAGGAAAATTACACGGTTTTATTGCCTTCAGATGAACTGCTGAGAGCCGATGGTTTTAGTTGGGAGTGGATTGGTGGTTCCAATGCCTATGGTTTTGTAAACTCCAATTCTGGAGCCAGTCTTGGTAATTTCGATGTACCCACACGGATGCAACGACTGGTAAGATCCCATATTTTCAAACGGATTAAAAACGACGAAATAAATTGTGCCATTACCAATTTTTATACAGATCCTTCGTTTGCCAAAGCGTATGGAGGTTATTCCTATGCTGTTAATGAGTACGGAGATATGATCCGGTATAAAGATGGGAAGATTCAGATGCTTGGAAATTATGATGAAAATGATTGGGTCACTGCAACTCCTTATAAAACTTTTTTAAACGGTCAGGTATTCAAGATTGATAAAATGCTTCAATACTCCAGAAGAAACACGTATCCAAATGCTCCGGAAGGCTATAAACCTCAGGACTTATATACTTACTTCTTAAACATGTCGGGCGGTTTGGAAAACACAAACGTCGCGATTTTCAAAAACTATATCGGGGCATGTTTAAAAGGGGACTTAAGCAACGATTTGGCCGGTATATCTTCAGATATGGTTCTGACCATCTTTATGCCGTCCAATACGGCAATTAACAGAGCGATTGCAAACGGTGATTTACCCTCACTTACGGAAGTTAATTCTGACCCGGCTGCCCGTAAAAAGGCAACAAATTTTATTCTATATCATATGATAAGGGGAAAGCAATTTGTTGATGATGGATTAACTTATATCATGCCAAATAAAGAAAAAATTACGGAAGAGGTTTGGCGTACTTTACTGAAAGATGTGGTTGATAACACTTATCTGGCTGTAAGAAAAGATGCTGCAGGAAATTTAGTTGTATCGACGCACGTTCAAAGTACCGGTAAGAATCTTTCAACATATGTAAGATCGGCAATTGTAACCCGTGGACTCAAACACAGTAACTATTTTGGTGCCAATGCCGTACTACACGAGATCAACGATTACTTTGTATATAATAAGGTTCAGTAACTGAAAATTGAATTAAACAGATTAATATGAAAAAGAATAATTATATAATATTTTTTCTGGTCTTTGTGTCGTTGCTAATGACTTTTTCCGTGATGGCCCAAACAAAGACTATTATTCATGGTAAAGTAATATCAAGTATCGATAAACAACCATTAATAGGTGTATCGGTTGCTGAATATGATAAAAATCACCGTATTTTGAATGGAGTGATTACTGATATAGATGGAAATTACACACTTAAAATTAGTGGCGGAATTGGTACTACAATCACTTATTCCTATATCAGTTATAAAACCACCACAAAGACTGTCGGAAATTCAGACGTCATCAATGTCAGTCTGGAAGATGCTTCTCATGAAATGAAAGGAGTAGTCGTTACAGCCAGGAATCAAATTAATACCGGATTTGCAAACATTGCCGAACGCGATATGTCATACGCGGTAAGTAAAATTGACACAAAAGAGCTGGAAGGACTTCAGGTAGCGTCCATTGATGAAGCACTCCAGGGTCGTATGGCCGGAGTTGATATTGTGGCGAACAGTGGTGAACCGGGTGCAGGGATGTCCATACGTATACGGGGAACAACTTCAATTAATAACGGATCAGATCCATTAATCGTAGTGGATGGTATTCCATATGATACAAGCATTGGTTCTGATTTTGACTTTGCAACAGCCGATGCCGAAAATTATGCTCAATTGCTGAATATATCACCGGCAGACATTCAGGAGATTACTGTTTTAAAAGATGCTGCCGCTACTGCCTTGTATGGAAACCGTGGTGGTAATGGTGTATTGTTGATCAAAACGAAACGTGGGACTATAAGTAAACCAATGGTAAATTATACCTTTAAGGGTTCATTGAATACGCCTGCAGCTCCTATCAAAACTTTAACAGGTGATCAGTATAGTTCGTTAATTCTTGAAGAAGCACAAAATGCCGGTACTCCATTAAGTACGACAAGTTTTCCCGAGTTTACCTATGATCCGAATAATCCTTATTATTATTATAACTATGGCAGGAATACCGATTGGTACGCAGCATTGATTAAAAACGGTTATACCCAGGATCATTCTTTATCCGTATCAGGTGGTGGTGATAAAGCCCAGTACCGCACGTCTATTGGCTATTATAATCAAACCGGAACAGTGATAGGTCAAAGTTTTTCACGTTTGACAGCATCTTTAAATTTAGATTATTCTGTTTCAGACAAACTGAAATTTCAGGTTAATCTTTCCTATACGCATGGTGATCAAGATAAGAACTATACAACAGACTTGTTGAATACGGCCTATACAAAAATGCCGAATCAATCTATTTACGAGTATAATACCTTAGGTGAACTGACCCCGAATTATTTTTCTCCTGAATCAACCCCACAAGGGTATTGGAGTGCCTCTAATAATAAAGGAATATATAATCCTGTTGCTATGGCAAATACAGGATATTGGAAAATAAAAAGCGAACGGATTTTACCTAAATTTAATATTCAATACTGGGTTATTCCTGAGGTCTTGAAATTTCAGGGAGATCTTGCTTTTGATATCAATACTTCGAAAGACAACCGTTTTCTGCCACAAATTGCAACTGGTAGGTTATGGCCTGAAAACAGTGTAAACCGTTCTTCGGATCTTTCCCAGGAATCTTTTACAGTTCAGACCTATAATAAGCTGATTTATACTCCGAAATTGAATGACAATAATTACATTATGGGCTTATTGCAATATAGTTCGTACGATTCACGTAATTCATCATTTCAGGAAACCAGTTCGTTGAATGCGTCTACTTTTTTACAAGATCCTTCAATACCTTCGAACATTATCGGTTCAGGACTGGGATTAAATTCAGGAAGTTCCGAAGCCCGTTCATTATCGCTGCTGGCTATGGTTCAATATAAATTTATGGACAGGTATATTTTCACCGGATCAATCCGTCGCGACGGTGACTCAAAATATAATGACCAAAACAGATTTGGTTATTTCCCGAGTGCTTCGGTTCGTTGGAGAATCTCAGGTGAACCTTTCATGAAAAATATGAAATCTGTTGATGACTTTAGTTTTAGAGCCTCAACCGGTAAGAGTGGGAATCCTGTAGATAAAAATTATCTTTACTACAACACCTATGGTACCTATGACTGGACTTACCTGGGTCAACAAGGGGTTTATTCAACTGGACTTCAACTATCCAATTTACGGTGGGAGAAAGTGACCGATCTGAATTTGGGAGGAAATCTGATTATGTTTAAAAACCGCTTAAATATTGACTTCAACTGGTACAAAAAACGCACCAATGACCTTTATTTCCCAACTGTTGGTATTTCAAATACATCGGGATACAGTAATATCAGCAGTAATGTGGGTACTATGGACAATAATGGTTGGGAACTGAGTATAAACACCACTCCTGTAAGAGGAAAAGATTTTTCAGTCGATTTTAATTTCACATTTGCCCGTTCTGAAAACCAAATTATTTCTTTGTCGGATAATATACCACTTTTATCAACACCTACGGCTGCTAATGGTTTATATCTGACAAGCATAAAAGTGGGCAATCCACTCGGATCTTTCTATGGTTATCGGTATAAAGGAGTTTACCTTAACGAAAGTCAGACCATTGCAAAGGATGTAAATGGCAGTCCTATTTATACGTATAATTCAAACGGAATCAGAGAAGAAGTCAGAATGAAATTCTGGTATCCTTCAGTTGGATACGATTTTCAACCCGGAGATGCTAAATATGAGGATATTAATCACGATGGAAATATAAATTCACAAGATATTGTCTACCTGGGAAATATGAACCCGCTTTTAACCGGAGGTTTCGGACCTACTGTCCGGTGGAAAGATTTGAGTCTGACGGCTTACTTCTACTATCGTTATGGTGGGAAAGTAATTAATCAGACCCGGATGGAAATGGAAAATATGTACAGCTTTAATAATCAGGCGACATCCGTATTGAGAAGGTGGAGACATGTCTACGATGATGAAACGACTGCACCGACTGATTTGTTACCACGGGCATTAATGCAAAAAGGGTACAACTGGTTAGGTTCTGACCGTTACGTTGAAGATGGATCTTTCCTGAGATTTAAATCATTGACTGTAAGTTATAATCTTGACAAAAAACTCAGCAGTAAACTAAGTATGAGTAATTTGAAATTATGGGCAACCATGCAGAACATTTATATCTGGACAAATTATACCGGAATGGACCCCGAGGTTACCTTAAAAAGTGGTATTTCAAGTTTGGGATATGATACCTCAAGATCAGGCAGACCTATGGATTTCTCAATTGGTTTATCAGCATCTTTTTAACAAACAAATTCTAAAGATTTATGAAAAAATATATTGGTCTTTTATTGGCAGTTTTTATAGCATCACTCCTGACATCCTGTTCGGATTGGTTAACATTGGCGCCTGAAGATGGTGTTACCAGACAAGAATTCTGGCAAACAAAGGAACAGGTAAATTCAGCTGTTATCGGTTGTTATGCCTCTCTATTGGACGGGCCAGTTGAGAAAATGTTTTTGTGGGGAGAATTACGTGGAGACATGTTAACAAATGGTGTTCTACCAAACTATAACTATACTCAGGTACTTGACGGTGAAATTTCATCGGCAAATTCAGTTGTAGATTGGGGGCCACTTTATACTACAATCAACAATTGCAATACGGTATTGAAATTTGCACCTACAGTAAGTGCAATTGATGGGACATTCACAGAAAAGCAGCTAAAAGAATATGAAGCCGAAGCCCTTACGATTCGTGCTATGATGTACTTCTATCTGGTTCGTGCCTTTCGCGATGTTCCGTTGGTTTTACAAGCATCTGTTTCCGATAATCAGAATTTCTCAATTCCCAAAACGTCTGGAGCAATAATCCTGGACTCTTTGGTCCGCGACTTGAAAATAGCTTCAATGAATGCTCCTATTTCCTATCCTACAATAGAAGAAAATAAAAGCCGTATCACATCCTGGGCTGCCAAGACCTTATTGGCGGATATTTATCTATGGCAGGAAAATTATGCTGCCTGTAATAATCTTTGTCAGGAAATTATCGGGTCCGGAAAGTTCAGCCTCATTCCGGTCGAAAAATTACCGGTAGAGATTTCTGATGGAGGAGTAATTATTGACACTGTAACCGTAGCCAATGAGTCGGATGCCGACAAAATGTTTATAGAATCGTATGTTAAGGGAAACAGCATTGAATCAATCTTTGAAATACCCTTTACCAGTTTGAAAACCAACCCATTCTATTCTTTGTTGGGACCTGATGTAAATAAACTGGCACCGAAAGCTGATATTGTTGATGCTATAATATTCCCACCGGCATTATACATGTCAGCTCCCGATGCAACGGACATTCGTGGCTCAGGTTGTTCGTACAGAGCCGGAGTCGTCTGGAAATATGTTGGGACAAGCCGTACCGGGGCCGTACGCTCATCAATTGAATATACTACACCCTGGATTGTTTATAAATACTCTGATGTTTTATTAATGAAAGCTGAAGCATTAAATCAAATTGGTTTACAGACTCATGACGAGAGTGCACAAATACCCTACGGTCAGGCTGCTTCGTTAATGGAACAGGTACGGGTCGCCCGTAATGCGGTAAATACTTCTGATTATAAGTTTACAGCCCTTGACATTGATGGCAAGAATTTAGAAAGAGCCATACTTGATGAACGTGCCCGTGAATTTGCTTATGAAGGAAAACGGTGGTTCGATGTGTTGCGCTATGCAAAGCGCGGAGATTATGATGGAAGTAATATTCAATACCTGGTTCGGTTAGCAATCAACAGTGCACCACCGGAAAAACAAACAAGTTTGATTGCCAAATATAAAGATCCCAAGCATAACAGCCATTACTGGCCTATTTATTATAAAGAGTTGGAAGTTAATAAAGAATTAAAACAAAACGATTTTTACGCACAATAAATCTTATCAGCCATGAAAAAAATAATTTTTAATTCAGGAAGCAGAATAACATTTATTCTCTTATTCTGTTCATCTCTGGCTTTATTCAATTCTTGTGTGTTCGATGATTACCTGAAGGGAAAGACTTTTCTGACATCGGATGAAAAAATGATTGATGAATACATAGAGCAAAAGGACACTTCCATGACGGAATTTCTGAAAATAGCCGACAAAGCCGGATTTAGAGGAATGCTTCATGCTTACGGCACAAACACTTGTTTTATCCCTACAAATGAAGCAATCGCAGTTTATTGCCAACGGAACGGTATCGGATCGATGGAAGATTTACCGGTTGATCAACTGGAGAAATTTATCAAATTCCATATCGTTCGTGATACAATCAAAACCGAAGATTTTGTTGATGGACGGTTAAGTTTAGCAACCATGTTAGGAAAATTTTTAACTACCAAAACGGTTTTAAACATTGATTCTGTACCGGTTATTCGTGTTAACCGGCAAGCCGATATCCTACAGGGAAATATACGGGTAGCCAATGGAATTATTCACAAAATAAACTATGTGCTAACTCCTAATCCAAAATCTGTTGGAGAGATGATCGAATTACTTCCGGAGAATTATTCATTGTATAAGTCCATAATGCAAGAATCGGGTATGACAGATACCCTGAAAAATAATATTGCTGATGGAGTATGGTATACCGCCATATTACAAAGTAATGAATCTTTTGCAACGAAGAATATTTACACACGGGCAGACTTAATTGAAAAAATGAAAGTCGCACAACCCGATTTCGCCACAGATGAAGCAAAATTAATTCAATTATATGCTCAATATCATTGCATTAATCGTTTAGCTTATGTTGCCGACCTTTCCATAACAAGTGCCGAACTGACGCTGGCAACAAATCAGGTTATTACATTTAAAACGAATAAAGATTCTCTGATTTTGAATGAATATCAGTCTTTAACAAAATTTGAAAAAGGGGTAACTGTTAACAAAGAATCGGAATGGACGGATATGAGTTGTTACAATGGAGTCATGATTGATTTGGATGGATACATTGAGCCTGTTAAACGTGGTCCTGAGGCTGTTTACTGGGAATTAACCGATCAACCCGAAATAAAAAAACTCAAGGAATACAGAAAAAGAGGATCCTGGGTCACCTTTAAACCGGGTGAACTGTCCGAGTTAAATTTCGGAGGAAAAAATAATCCTACAATTAGTTATGCAGTAGCTTCTGCGTACGATACCAAGACTCAATATGTGCATTATGATTACTTTGAAATACCCTTACGTCCGAACGTTATTCAATGGATGGAAATTAAAACACCGGTTCTGACAGAAGGTGTATATAATGTCTGGATTTGCTGGCGTCGTGGAGGTGATAATACTAAATTTAAAACGACTTTCATGCAGGAAGGAAAAATAGATCAGGTGCTGCCAAATGTTTTTGATCTTGGAGCCTATTTTAATGATAAAGCAACCCCCGAAGTAAATTTGAATCAGGGCGAGAAACAATATAATGCCAAATACAGAATCAGTGTGGTAAATAGTAGTAATTGCGGAGCAATAAAGGTTGAGTATACCGGCAGGCATACGCTTCGAATGGATACGTTGAGTGGAAATAGTCAGCCGTCGTGGTGGGATATGATTCAGTTTATCCCTGTCGATCAAAATCAACTATGGCCACGTTTTGATATCGATGGTAATGCCATTTATCCGGGAACTGCTTGCGATCAAATAGCTCCATCTGATCAATCTTGTAATGGTGATTTGAATAACTAATAGTAAAATTTATTAATTATGAATTGTAAACATAAAACTAAATGCTTTTTCATACTCCCGATACTGGTACTAAGCGTACTCATGACGGGTTGTTATGAAAATGCATGGGAAAATCACGCTACTCAGGATAAACTGTTGAAAAGTGATTTAGTCGAAGCCATTGGTTCGAAGGCAGAATTATCAACTTTTCTTTCTATGCTGAAAAAAACAGGATATGATGAATTGTTGAAAACCTCAAACGAATTTACCGTGTTTGCACCAACTAATGCCGCCTGGAGTGGAGTTGATACAAGTAATATAGATGTAATGCGGAAATTAGTGGGATCATTAATTGTATATAAATTTTATGCCACTGATAATGAAAATTTATACAAATCTATCAAATCGGTCAATGGTAAAAATATTTTTTACGAACCAAAAACCCAAACATTTAACGGAGCAAAAATAATCACTGCTGATATTCGAAGTGCAAACGGAATCATTCATATTACCGATAAAATTGTTGAAAGAAAAAACAATATTTGGGAATATCTTTCCGGAAACTCGGATTATCTGCAAAACCAATACATCAAGAGTTTAAATGATAGCGTGATGGATCCTGAAAAAAGCATTGCCATCAGAATTAATTCTACTGATGGGAAAACCGTATACGACACAGTTTGGAAAAACATCAACAATTTTCTGCAAAAATATCCATTGGATATCGAAGATTCGGTATTTACTTATATAGTAGTTGAGAATGATGGATTCAACACTCTGTATAACAAGTATAAAAACTATTTC
>JAQTOL010000047.1:2183-12149 GCA_028748945.1 Paludibacter sp. | reverse complement strand
CACTTCCACACCATATGCCCCGATATTTTGCACGGCCGCTGCTCCTACTTCACCCGGAATAAGCGACAGGTTCTCCACTCCTCCCCAACCGTGTTCCACCACATAGGCCACCAACTCATCCCAAACCACTCCTGAACCTGCTTCCAAATAGATATGTTTGGTATCTTCGGACACCGGTTTTATTGAATTAATAGCGGAATGAATCACAACACCCTTAAAATCATTCAAAAACAGCAAATTGCTGCCTCCTCCGATAACCAGCATCCGATTTGATTTTACAAGATCCAGTTTCAGTAACTCCTGCAAATCTTCAACCGAATCATATTCGATAAAATAATCGGTTTTGGCATCAATGCCAAAGGTATTAAAGGCTTTAAGTGAAAAGATTGGAGATATTTTCATAGAATTCTAGTTTGATGTATTGATCGGGAAAAATATAACAATAAAGTTTCTATAGCTATCTTTATGTTGTCAGCATTTCATTGACAAAATCTAAAATTTTTGCTTCTTCTTCCGGATGAAACCAGTGAATTTCCTTATCGCGGTTAAACCAGGTTAACTGGCGTTTAGCGTATCTCCGGGAATCCTGCTTTATCATATTCACGGCAAAATCAAGGGTCCGGTTTCCATCCAGATATTCGAAAATCTCTTTATAGCCCACCGTATTCAGGGTATTCAGTTTTTTGAAAGGATAAAACTGTTCCGCTTCCTGTAACAATCCGGCGTCCATCATTTCTTCAACACGCTGATTGATTCGCTCGTATAATTCCGGGCGGAGACGGTTAAGCCCAATCTTCAAAATATTGAAATTGCGTTGCTTACGTTCACCGGTTCGGAAATCGGAATAGGGTTTTCCCGTCATGCTGCAAATTTCCAACGCATGAATAATTCGCTTCGGATTTTGTATATCTACCTGATCGTAATGCAGTGGATCGAGCCTTTTTAATTCATTTTGAATAAATTCAAGACCAAAATCAGCAAATTGTTGTTGCCAGAAAGAACGTGTTTCAGCATCGACTGAAGGAATATTATCCATTCCGTTGCACAATGCATCGATATACATCATAGAACCGCCCACCAATAAGACTACTTTATTGTTATTGAACAATTCATCCAACAATTGAATAGCATCCTGTTCGTACTGTCCGGCATTATATTCGTCGAAAATGGAATGCGAACCAATAAAATAATGTTTTACTCTGCTTAACTGTTCTTCAGTCGGAGCAGCGGTTCCAATTTTCAACTCTTTGTAAAACTGGCGGGAATCTGACGAAACTATGGGACAACCAAAATGCTCAGCCAGACGAAGGCTGATATTGGTTTTACCAACACCTGTCGGCCCGAGAACGACTACTAAAGTCGGTTTATCGGGTTGAAAGTTGTGAGATAAAAGATGAAAGTCCGGTTGGTCCATTTATTCCGTGAAATTAGTAAATAATAATTTACAACAAAAAAGACAGAAAATAAAACATGTTCATTTTCTGTCTTTCAATCTATTTTGGTGGAAATTAGAATTTCGGATCTTCAGAAAAAAGACTGCTGTCATCAAAATTCATTTCCCCGAAACCTTCTTCGTCCAATTCTTCCATGTCGAATTCTTCGTCACCGTAAAAGTTTTCGTCAAGTGCTGTTTTCGGTACAACGGCCACTCCTTCATCTGCAATAATCTGGATAGGAGCTTCTCCACTGCTAGTTATACACTTAGCGGCTTTCTGATTTTTAAGTGGAATAATTTCAGTCAACTCCATAAAGAAAACCCTATCGGACATCATATCAAAAACATAAAGTAATTTTTGACCTTCGTCCACCAGTAATTCTTCCAATACGGTACTATCCATAACTAAATTATCGTATTCCGAACTCGATTCCATCTCAACCAGCGTTACTTCCTGCCCTTTTTCCCAGTTATCCGAACATATGAAAAAAGTAGTCATCTGATTCTTCTCGTAATTCACTGAATCGAGAATCGCATTATGCAAATCAATAAATTTTGCTTCGGAATCAATCGTAATTACCCGGACAAAATCATCTACCTCATCGGATAGTAATGTGAATTTATAAATCATGTTTATTCGTTTTTATTTCGGTTGTAAAAATACAACTTTTTTTTTATTCGAATCGAATTTACAAAAAGAAATTTCAGTCGTATGATTACAAAAAAAGGGTTGAAAAGGCCATTGCATTTGAGATTCACTATAATTCTGATGCCAATATTAGTGCGGGTCATTTAAAATTTCACTTTATTTTTTTTCAAATACCTCTATATTTGTGTACTTTTGAAATCACTTGTCAGGGAACTGATAATGTTTGAATGTAAAAAACACTTTAAGCAAGAATTACAACATCAAAGGGCATAAGAATAGTTTCGATCCGACACAATTATACTCAGTTTACATACAAATCAACACCATAACTAAATAATTTGTGTCATATTGTAAATATTGCTTTTTTTCTAAAAACGAATAACGGCACAAAATTTACAATCGCCGGTTTATAACTAATTTTGCAATGATTAATTAACAATACTACATCCTAAAATATTACAGAATATGAAATTCACGAAAATGCATGGTACCGGCAACGATTATATATACGTGAATGGTTTTGAAGAAAATATCGAAAATCCCGTTGAATTTTCAATTAAATACAGCGATCGCCACAAAGGAATCGGATCTGATGGATTGGTAATTATTATGCCTTCCGCAACCTGTGATTTTCGTATGCGCATGTTCAACGCCGATGGATCGGAATCGGAAATGTGTGGAAATGCTTCACGCTGTATAGGTAAATATGTCTACGACAAAGGTATGACAAAAAAAACTTCTCTTACACTCGAAACTTTAGCCGGAATTAAAGTATTAGCACTTTTTATAAATGATGAGAATAAGGTTGATAAAGTTACCGTTGATATGGGTGAACCAATACTTCAGGCCGAACTGATTCCGACGACAATTCAAAAAACAAATGTAATTAATGAAGCGGTTGTGTTTAATGCCGATATTCATTATAATATTACCACTGTTTCGATGGGAAATCCGCACGCAGTAATTTATACAAATCATATTGAACAACTCGATTTACCAAAAATTGGTCCTGTGATTGAAAATGCAGCCATTTTTCCACGTCGTACCAACACCGAATTTATTGAAGTCCTTTCTAAAGACCGAATTAAAATGCGGGTTTGGGAACGAGGCTCAGGCGAAACAATGGCTTGTGGAACCGGAGCATGCGCATCGGTTGTTGCCGGAGTTTTAAATGGTGTAAATAATCGAAAAACTACTGTTGAGCTTATTGGAGGTGAACTGATCATTGAATGGAAAGAGGCAGACAATCATGTTTACTTAACAGGTAGTGCAACTACCGTTTTTGAAGGCGAAATATAAAATTAGTAAGTAGTTTAATGTTGGTAGTCAATAGTTTGAACTTCGACCATCAACTATAAACTACCAACTATAAACTATAAACTATAAACTATAAAATTTATGGCACAGATTAATGAAAATTTTATCAAAATTCCGGCAACCTATTTATTTTCGGAAATAGCCAAACGGGTAACACAACATAAAGAAGAAAATCCGGATGCTTCAATCATTCGAATGGGAATTGGTGATGTGAGCCTTCCCCTACCCGATGCATCGGTTGATGCTATGATTAAAGCTGCCAACGAACAACGTCATGCCGAAACATTCAGAGGTTATGGCCCCGAGCAAGGATATGCTTTTCTGCGGGAAGCCATCGTTGAAAATGATTTTAAATCGAAAGGGATTGATATTGAAGCCGACGAGATATTTGTAAGTGATGGTGCCAAAAGCGATACCGGAAATATCGGTGATATTTTCGACAGGAATAATCGCGTTGCCATTACCGATCCCAGTTATCCGGTTTATGTCGACACCAATGCCATGGGCGG
This sequence comes from Paludibacter sp., assembly GCA_028748945.1. GTDB lineage: Bacteria > Bacteroidota > Bacteroidia > Bacteroidales > Paludibacteraceae > Paludibacter. Next base: position 8,239 of record JAQTOL010000047.1, on the reverse strand, counting down.
TCGTGCAGGTGAGCCAACAGCGACCGGTGCCTGGACCAATCTGGTTTATCTGAAATGTAACTCGGAAAACAATTTCGTACCGGCACTTCCTACCGGAAAGGTAGACCTGGTTTATCTCTGTTATCCAAACAATCCAACCGGAACAACATTAACTAAAGAACAACTAACTGTGTGGGTAGAATATGCCCGAGCCAACGATGTTGTAATTTTGTTTGATGCTGCTTACGAAGCATTTATTACGGAAGAAAACGTTCCACACAGTATTTACGAAATTGAAGGTGCCAAAGATGTGGCCATCGAATTCCGCAGTTTTTCAAAAACGGCCGGCTTTACCGGAACCCGTTGCGGATACACGGTTGTACCCAAGCAATTAATGGGAAATTCGGCTAACGGTGAAAAAGTTTCGTTGAATAAACTTTGGAATCGTCGTCAAACCACTAAATTTAACGGCACATCGTATGTTGTACAGCGGGCAGCAGAAGCCACCTATAGCACCGAAGGTAAAAAGCAGGTAAAAGCATTGATTGGTTTTTACACCGAAAATGCGCGCATTATACGCGAAGGACTGTTGAAAGCCGGATATACAATATTTGGTGGAGTGAATGCACCTTACGTGTGGGCGAAAGCTCCCGTGGGTATGGGAAGTTGGGAATATTTCGACTATCTGCTAAAAGAGAAAAATATCGTTACCACACCCGGAGCCGGTTTTGGTGCCAGTGGCGAAGGATATGTCCGCTTCTCAGCATTTGGTAGTCGCGAAAATACCATTGAAGCCATGAAACGGTTGGAAAAATAAAGTGCTGATTAATAAATTTAAGAATAATCCTTGCGAGTAGAAGTATTTGCAGGGATTTTTACATATTAATACCACCGTATGCCACAATTCTGTGACACACTACAAATAACACAGATATATAAAGAGCGTTAAGGAGCCATAAAAGGCAAAAATAAAGCAATAAAAAGTATAAAAGTAATTGTATATACATGTACATATGAACATTTGTCAATATATTTGCAGCAAATATATTTAATAAATCAACTGAATAAAAAGAGTATTTAAAAAAGTGTTCACTAAAGACATTGTCCCGATAGCTATCGAGGACTGACATGTGAGCTACTATACATCCATTTAAAACCAATTATTATCGTATGAAAAAGATTTTTTATTTTATCAGTTTATTTGTGGTCCTTTCGTTTAATGCCAACCTTTATGCAGTAAACCCGGTAAATCTGGATGCTGCTTCGTTTGCCGGTAAAATGAAGCAGTTACCCAATTCTCAGATTATCGATGTGCGTACTTCCGGTGAATTCACACAAGGACACATCAAATATGCAAAAAACATGGACATCAGCAGTAATAATTTTCAGCAAAATGCAATTAAATTAGATAAAAATAAAGCTGTATTTGTTTATTGTCTGAGTGGATCACGCAGTACCTATGCAACGAATGTATTAAGTTCAATGGGATTCAAAGAAATCTATAATCTTGCAGGTGGCATGATGCGCTGGAGAGCAGCCAATTTGCCTGAAACAACTGACAATGCCACTACTGCACCGGCATCTCCCGGTATGACTATGGCTCAATACCGTAGCTTATTAAATTCAAACAAATTGGTGTTAGTCGATTTTTACGCTGACTGGTGTGTACCTTGTCAAAAAATGAAACCTTATATGGAAGATATTTCGAAAGAAATGAAAGATAAAGTGGTAGTTATACGTATCGATGTAGAAGCCAATAAAGCCTTAGCAAAAGAGTTAAAGGTGGATGCACTTCCGGTATTATATATATACAAAGGGAAGAAACTGGCTTGGTCAAATAAAGGTTATGTTTCAAAAGAAACGGTGGTGAAAAAGTTGAAAACAATTTGATTATGATTCTTTTAATATCGATCTTGCTGGTTTATTTCCGGTATAAATCAAAGAAGACGTGAGAATCATTCAAGGATATTGAAAAGGAAACATAGCCGAAATTTAATGAATAATTGAAGCAAAAAGAAGGTAGAAGTACATTAAAGAGGAAAATCCCTGTAAGCTGAAAAGTTTACAGGGATTTTTTAGTTACACCACCCCTGAAAAAATAAAGCTTAAAAATTTATTGACCAGTTAACTTAAATGAACAAAAATGCTTTGGAACTTACTGCAAATAGTATGGAGTTCAAAGTAGCTAAATTTTCTACAAAACGATATGTTCAGAACAAATAAAAAATCATTCTGATTATTCATATCATAATTTTATAGAATATCATTTTTAATACCTCCCAAAAAGGATAGGAAATACATAAAAGTATCCGCAAAATTATTCCAACTCCTTCCAAAACCGAAGAAAAAACCTCAAGAAGAAGCTCTTTTTATGTTCAAGAGCATAAAATTAAGACATTTCTCTATCAAAACACCCGATGCTCATCTGAAAATTAGTAATTACACTTCTACTTAAAATATCATTTATCTACAAAGACTAATAATATTGTTGCATATTGAAACCAAAAATCATATATTACTACCATATTGTAATTAGTTCAAACATCCTTCTTACTTTGTGATAGCATTTATTGTATTATACTGTCATTGTGATTATTTTTGCATCGTATTACAAACATAATGACAGAATATAAAGCGATTAATTGAATTTATGTCAAACTTATCGTTTAATTTCTTTCAATATGAAATCAAAAAATCAATTATTTATTAGTTTATAATTTAAAATTTTAAAAGTATGAAAAAAATGAGAGTTTTAGCAATCTGCGCGATTGCAGTTTTAGCAACAATGAACGTAAAAGCACAATTTGCTACAGGAGCAGACATCGTTAGTTCTTATGTTTGGAGGGGGGTGCCACAAGACAGAACAGTTACCGGAAATCCTTCCTTGGGTTCGCCAAACATTCAGCCTTATGTATCGTTCACCACCGGTGGATTTACTATTGGTTCATGGGCATCGAGCAGTTTTTTAGGTAACGTAAAAGAAGTAGACCTTTATGCAACTTATGCTTTCTCTAGTGCATTTGCATTAACCGTGACCGATTACAACTGGGGTTTTACAAACAGTTACTTTAATTACGGTACCGGAACCGATCACATTTTTGAAGCTACACTGGCATACACGGGTTCTGAAAAATTTCCAATCAGCGCTTCTGTTAACACCATGTTTTTAGGAGCAGACAAAAAACCGTCCGATGCAACTAAACAAGCTCTTTCAACTTATATCGAATTAGGATATCAGGTTACTCCTTTGGTAAAAGTATTTGCAGGGGGTGTGTTAGGCGAAAGCAACAACTACCTTACAACAAGTGCCGGAGTGACTAATGTTGGCATTAAAGTAAGCAAATCGATAGCCATTACCGACAAATTCAGTTTACCGGTTTATGGAATTTTAGGAACAAACCCTTATGCTAAAAACGCATTTTTCGTAGCAGGTATTACATTATAAACAACACACTAAGTACTTAGTTTCAGGTACAGTTCAAAGCATTATTAATCATTTTAAAAATGAAAAAATGAAAAAAATTGAAGCAATTATTCGAACCTCAAAATTCAATGAGGTTAAAGAAGCTCTTCGCGAAGTTGGTATTGATTTCTTTTCTTACTGGGATGCCACCGGCGTTGGTAACGAAGTAGAAAAGGGTGAACACTCTTATAGAGGAACAGTTTATGACACAAGTTTTATTTCCCGTCAGTTGCTAACCATAGTTGTACGCGATGTGAATGTACAGAAAACCGTTGACGCAATATTAAAAGCGGCAAAAACAGGAGTTATTGGTGATGGAAAAATTTTCATTTCTGACATCATTGAATCCTATCGGATTAGAAATGATGAAAAAGGTGATACCTCATTGTATAATAAAGAATAAACAAAATTACTCATTTTAAAATAGGAGATTAAGGAAATGAAAAAATATATATTAATAATATTTTTAATATTAGGAACAGCTTCTGTATCGAGTTATGTGTATGCAGATAAAGCCGCCGACCCGAGTGGAGTTACCACAGGAACAGCCAGTGATGTTACGGCAGCTACGCCGGGTCAACCAACATTGGATGAAGTAGCTACTCAAGCCGGTCACAACAAAGTAGCCATCAATATGGTTTGGTTGTTAATTACCGGGTTCCTCGTTATGTTTATGCAAGCAGGGTTTGCCATGGTTGAAACAGGTTTAACACGTGCCAAAAATGCTGCACACACTATGTCGATGAACATGATGGTTTACGCTTTAGGTATGATTGGATTCTTTATAAGTGGTTTTGCAATCATGTTTGGTGGTGTTGGAACGTTAGGAACTTTAGGTGGTTTCGGAGGATTAGCCAACGAATTTACCATTAATTTATTCGGACATACATTTGGACTTTTCGGAACAAAAGGATTCTTCCTTACAGGAACATATGATGTTGCCGTCTTCGGATTATTCCTTTTCCAAATGGTATTTATGGATACAACAGCCACAATACCAACAGGATCAATGGCTGAAAGATGGAAATTCTCATCATTCGCAATTTATGGAATCCTTGTAGGTGCATTAATCTATCCAATCTATGGAAACTGGGTATGGGGAGGTGGTTGGTTGTCACAACTTGGTAATATGTTCGGGATTGGTCACGGCGTTGTCGATTTTGCAGGTTCCTCGGTAGTTCACATGACAGGTGGTGTTCTTGCTTTTGTTGGAGCAAAAATGATTGGACCACGTTTGGGAAAATACAACAAAGATGGTTCACCAAACCCTATACCCGGACATAATATCCCAATGGCAGTTGTGGGAGCATTTATACTCGCATTTGGATGGTTTGGATTCAATCCTGGATCAACTCTCGCCGGTGGCGATTTAAGAATCAGTGTAATTGCAGTGAATACAATGATTGCTTCGGCAACCGGGGCTTTTGCTTCCATGATTTACATGTGGTGGTTCAAAACCAAAAAACCGGATCCTTCGATGATGATCAACGGTATGCTAGCCGGTTTAGTGGCTATTACGGCACCTTGTGCTTTTGTAAATGTTCAGTCAGCTGCACTTATCGGATTAATTTCCGGAGTATTGGTTATTGAAGCAGCATTCTTTATTGAAAAGAAACTTAAAATTGATGATCCGGTTGGTGCGGTAGCTGTACATGGGGTAAACGGCGCATGGGGTATGATTGCTTTAGGATTATTTGCCGATGGTACTTATGGTGACGGTTGGAATGGTGTTAAGGGAACGATAACAGGATTATTTTATGGCGATGCAAGTCAGTTCTTAGCTCAATTAATTGGTGTTGCAACTAACATCATTTATGTTGCAGCCATTGGATATGTTGTATTTAAACTAACGAGCCTGGTAACTGGTGGTTTAAGAGTAAGTGCTAAAGATGAACTTGAAGGTCTTGATGTTCCGGAAATGGGAACTGAAGGTTATGCAGGTATCAAAATGGACAAAAACTCTGAAACTCCCTTATCAAGATAATTAATTATCATAGAATTACAAGTGATATTATTGGTGGAATTGTTCTTGAAGTATTTATTATCTCGTGAGCACTGTTAATTACTCAAGGCAAATTCCACCATCCTTTTAATGATTCCCAAATTTAAATTGAAATAAATTTAGATATTTATTTGCCGGTTATCTAATAATAAGCAAATTAGTTAATCATATACACGATGAAAATACTTACAACTGATCGTGTGTTTTTTAGTTTTATTGTTTCGGGCAGGCTATTTCGTGAGAAATGGCCTGCTTATTTTTAATCCATTTTGCTATAGATTTATAAATCACAGACACCCATTGAATGGATCATAATTAGTGAAATACACTATAGTGAGGAAGCTTAATAGGAGAAAATGGTCAGTCTTTTTCATTTTATCATTATAGTCCTGGTTTTAAAAATATATTTGTCAATTCCTTCCAACTCATAAAATACGAATCATTTGTCAATATTATTGAGCATATTCTACATTTATGTCACCATAATTTGTTATTTAATACCTTAATGTAACTTTTTATGATTTATTATTGCCTTTTTGCTAGTTTCGTTTGAAAAATTTATGTACTTTTGCACTCGAAGAAAAAATAAGATTTTTCCGATTAAATTATTGT
>JAQTOL010000047.1:0-2173 GCA_028748945.1 Paludibacter sp. | reverse complement strand
TCTTAATACAAAGTAATTCAATCGCTCATACATTTAACGAATAAATATACAACTAAATAAAACAAGAAACATGAAGAAAATTGAAGCAATTATCCGCAAATCGAAATTCGAAGATGTAAAAGATGCATTGTACGATGCCGGCATCGAATGGTTTTCGTACTGGGACATTACCGGATTGGGAAAATCAACTGAAGATCAGGTAGTAAGAGGACAGGTATTTCAGTCAAATTACATTCATCGCCGAATGCTTTCCATAGTTGTTCGCGATATAAATCTCGAAAAAACGGTCAATGCAATTTTAAACTCTGCATGGTCGGGAGAAACGGGTGATGGTAAAGTGTTTATTTACGACATTGAAGAAACTTTCCGAATCAGAACTAAAGAGTCAGGTCCGGATGCATTGTTCAATAAATAATTATTTAAAAGAAAAAAAAACAGAATATGAAAAAACAGATCCTATTTACCATTAGCCTTCTGGCCTTATCTATTTCCACCTTATCGGCTCAAACCACAGCCTTTGTTGCTCCAACTATCAACGCAGGAGATACTGCATGGATGATAGTTGCTACCGCATTTGTATTGTTGATGTCGATTCCGGGGTTGGCGTTGTTTTACGGCGGCTTAGTTCGTCGTAAAAATGTATTGAACGTTTTTATGCAAGTCTTTATTCTCGTCGCGGTTATCAGTATCGAATGGGTGATAATTGGTTATAGTAATGCATTCGGGTCAAATTCAATCGAAGTACTTAAACCTTTTATCGGCGGCTTCCATTGGGCATTTCTAAACAATATAAATATCTCGGACTTAAGTCCTTATTTCATATCACATTCACAATTAGCCGCCGACGGAACTTCCATCGGGACTATACCCCATATTGTGTTTATCATGTTCCAGGGAATGTTTGCTGTAATTACTCCGGCGCTGATTATCGGTGCATTTGCAGAACGTATCAATTTCAAAGGATTTTTAATATTCACCGTTTTGTGGTCGATATTGATTTACAATCCTATCGCACACTGGGTTTGGTCGGGCGATGGTTGGTTGTTTAAATTAGGTGCCCTTGATTTTGCAGGTGGTACGGTGGTCCATATTAATGCGGGAGTTGCAGCAATTGTCACAGCCATCATGCTCGGGAAACGACGTGACTACAAAGGTCATGCAATACCTGCCCACAATATTACCTATGTAGTAATGGGAGCCGGATTATTATGGGTTGGTTGGTTTGGGTTTAATGCCGGAAGTGGATTAGCTGCCGATGGTCTGGCCGCCAGCGCCTTAATGGTAACTCACATAGCAGCAGCGGCTGCAGCACTTACCTGGGCATTATTAGACTGGTTTATCGACAAACGTCCGACCGTAGTAGGTATTAGTACCGGTGCAGTTGCCGGTTTGGTCGCTATTACTCCGGCTGCGGGTTTTGTGGGAGTTACAGGAGCATTAATTATCGGAGTTGCAGTTTCATTGGTCTGTTTTGCTATGGTTGCTTATGTAAAACCAAAATTAGGATACGACGATTCACTGGATGCTTTCGGCGTACACGGTATCGGTGGTATATTGGGTGCTATTTTAACCGGTGTATTAGCAACACCTGCCATTCAATCGGCATACAGTGGTGCAGCTTACGGTAATTTCCACCAACTTTGGATTCAATTGTTGGCAATAGGAGCAACAATACTTTATTCAGGCATTGGAACGTATTTATTATTCAAAATTACTGACAAATTGATTGGTATGCGGGCATTGGATAAACACGAATCGATAGGGTTGGACGAAACCCAACACGGTGAAACCGCTTACACAAACTTTGATTAAAAATAAATATTCAACTTTGTTCGTTTAAAATCTTCGGGTTTTAAATTCATTTCAACTAATAAACAGTAAATTCAGAACAATTTCCCTGATCTGAAATTTATATTAATTTGACAGGCTATTTCTTAATGAAATAGCCTGTCTTTTTGTTTGAATAAGCATTTTGTTTCTTTCTTACATGTAATATTAGCAATTTAATATCCGGATTTGAAAATAAACTTACATTTTATTTGTCAACACTAGTGTCCGGTTGTTGAGCCGGGATATGTTCTGAAATACTTTATTATTAGCCATTTCAGAGGTTTTAAAAATTTTTCGATTTGAATTTTTTCTTGAAATTTGCCCGAAATTAAAATTTTGGGAT